>USIN01000065.1 GCA_900554715.1 uncultured Bacteroidales bacterium | reverse complement strand
TCGGGCGATAAAAAAACAGCTGCGGTCGAAAAAAATTCTGTTTTGTATATTGACCTGACGGGCGATATAATTGAGCGTGAGGCTAATGCCGATTTTATGACTATGTTAAGCCGTGTCGAGCAGAAGCCTCAGACCCTTGAGGACATCGTCAAGTCGATACAGCTGTCGGCCAATGATAAGAAAATCGAAGGCATCTATATCAAATGCGGTGGCTCTTCGCTCGGTGTCGCTTCACGTGAGGAGATGATGCAGGCTCTGCGTCGGTTCAAGGAAAGCGGCAAATGGATTTATGCCTACGGCGACGCTATTTCGCAGGGCGACTATCTTCTCGCTTCAGTGGCCGATGAGATTTATCTCAATCCGGTCGGCAATGTCAATATCCGCGGTATCGGTTCGTTGACGCCGTTCTTCACCGGTCTTCTTGACAAACTCGGCGTAAAGGTGCAGGTCGTCAAGGTCGGCACATACAAGAGCGCCGTCGAACCGTTTATCCTTAAAGAAATGAGCGAGGCCGCAAGACTGCAGAACAAAGTCTATATAGACTCGATCTGGTCTTATTATGCGGCGACAATAGCCGATAACCGGTCTATTGCTCCCGCACGCGTGTCTGCATGGGCCGACAGTCTCACTTATGCCTGGACCGCCGAAGAGTGCATCACGGCCGGTGTGATAACCAAGTCGGCGTATGGCCGTGAGTTCGACAAGATTCTTAAAGCCAAAAGCGGCATTAAGGAAGACGACGACATCCGCCTTGTTTCTCCCTCTGAATATATCGCATATAACAGTTCTGAATTCGGCGACGCTTCAGACAAGCACATCGCAGTCTATTATGCCGTCGGCGATATCGTCGACAGCGGCAGCGAAGGCATCGTCGGCAAGACTGTCGTCAAAGATATTGTTGACCTCGCCGATGACGACAACGTAGAAGGTCTCGTCCTCCGTGTCAATTCTCCCGGCGGCAGTGCTTTCGCTTCGGAACAGATTTGGGAAGCGCTTCAGTATTTCAAATCAAAAGACAAACCCTTCTATGTCTCGATGGGCGATTATGCGGCATCGGGCGGTTATTATATCTCATGTGGTGCCGACAGCATCTACGCTGACAAAACGACCCTCACGGGCTCGATCGGTGTCTTCGGCATGATTCCCGATTTCAGCGGACTCGTCACAGGCAAGCTTGGTGTAACTTTCAGTGAAGTTGCCTCAAGCCCCAATGCCGCTTTCATGTCGCTTGTTGAGCCGATGACTCCCTATCAGCTCGGCGCCATGCAGAAGAGCGTCAATGAAATCTACGAGCTCTTTACAAGCCGCGTCGCCGAAGGCCGCGGAATGGCAGTCGATAGCGTCAAGGCCATAGCCGAAGGCCGTGTCTGGGTAGGTTCGAGTGCTGTAAGTCTCGGCCTTGTCGACAGAATCGGCTCACTCACCGACTGTATAAACGATATGGCCGACAACCTGTCGCTTCGTCATGACCAGTATGTGTCATATCCCTCGGTCGACAGCGATATCTTTAAAGCGCTCATGAACGAGACCGGCCGACTTGATGTCGCCGGTATGGCTTTTGACAAAGAGACACTCAAGGCGCTCCACGCCGTCAAGCGGCTGCGCGAGGCCGCACCTGTTCAGGCTCGTATGCCTGAAATCGAAATCCGCTGACAAATAAATTCTATAGACTGCTTCTGAATGTCCGCGCGCAATGTAATGTCGAAAATGATTCTGCTTCCGTGTTCGAAGATATACGGGGCGGTGACCTACATGCGCAATAAATTCTTTGACTGGGGCATACTCAAACAGCATGAATTTGACGTGCCTGTCGTTGTCGTAGGCAATCTGGCCGTCGGCGGTACCGGCAAGACCCCCCACGTCGAATTCATACTCAGTCAGCTTCGCTACAGCTTCCACATCGCTGTCCTCAGCCGCGGCTACAAACGCCATACCAAGGGCTTTGTCATGGCCTCTGACAAATCGACTCCGCGCGATGTCGGCGACGAGGCCTATCAGATATATCAGAAATTCAACGGCGAGGTCGTTGTCGCCGTCTGCGAGGAACGTGTCGCCGGCATAAACGAACTTCTGAGACTCGACCCCAACATCAACCTCATTCTGCTTGATGATGCCTTCCAGCACCGTTATGTCAAGCCAAAGGCTTCGATTCTTATCACTGAATACAACCGTCCCGTTTTTGAAGACAGTATGTTGCCATACGGTCGTCTGCGTGAGTCGATAAGAGGCCTTAACCGCGCAGATATGGTTGTCGTGACAAAATGCCCCGACACTATCAAACAGCTTGATTTCAGGATTTATTCAAAGCATCTCGAACTATATCCTTTTCAGGAACTTTTCTTCTCAAAATATGCCTACAACAATCCTGTCCCCCTGTTTCCCGACAGGGTAAAGGCTTTCCCGTATCTTGACTGGCTGCTTGAGACAGACACCGTTCTCGCTGTCGCCGGCATAGGCAATCCGCGGCCTTTCGTCAGATATCTCAAAAGCTTCCGGGCCAAGGTCAAGGTCAATGTTTTCCCAGACCATCACAGCTATACACGCAAAGACATAGAGCTGTTGCTCAACCGTTTCAATACAATGCGCGGCGAGCGTAAATATATCATCACGACCGAAAAGGATGCTGTCAGGCTTATCTGTAACCCTTATTTTCCTCACGAGCTCAAACCCTATATTTTTTATCTGCCCGTCGAAGTTGAGTTTATCAATCCGGCAGGCCCGACTGCTTTTGTCGACGCTTTGCGCAAACTGATCAGGCAATGACGCGCGCAGAAACTTTAGCACATCGAAATACGTTTACATACTAATCTAAAACCAATAATAAATAAAATCATGTTAGAAAAAATAAATCAGACAGCCGACTATCTGCGTTCAAAGGTCGCCGATATGCCTGAAATAGCGATAATCCTCGGCACCGGTCTCGGCAGCCTCGTTGACCACATCACCGATAAACTTTATATTCCCTACAAGGAAATCCCCAATTTCCCCGTCTCGACAGTCGAGGGTCACAGCGGCAACCTGATTTTCGGTATGCTTGGCGGCAAACGTGTGATGGCCATGCAGGGCCGTTTCCATTATTATGAAGGTTACGACATGAAACAGGTGACATTCCCTGTCAGAGTCATGCAGGTGCTCGGTGTCAGTACACTTCTCGTATCTAACGCGGCAGGCGGCATGAACAAAGAGTTTAAGGTCGGTGACGTTATGGTTATCACCGATCACATCAATCTCTTCCCCGAGAATCCGCTGCGTGGCAAAAACTACGAAGAGTGGGGACCACGTTTCCCGGCAATGACCGAAGCTTATTCAAAGAAGCTTGTCGCTATCGCAGACAAAATCGGCGAAGAGCAGGGCCTGCGTCTGATGCACGGCGTCTACGTCGGCACCCCCGGCCCGACATTTGAGACTCCGGCCGAATACGAATATTTCAGAGTCATCGGCGGTGACGCTGTCGGCATGTCGACGGTGCCCGAAGTCATCGTCGCCAACCACGGCGGCATGACAGTCTTCGGCCTGTCTGTCATCACCGACCTCGGTGGCAAGGACATCACCGATGTACCCAGCCATGAGGAAGTTCAGCTTGCCGCTGTCAAGGCCCAGCCTACGGTAGTGGCTTTGATGAAGACACTTGTCGAGCGTTTATAATATACATATAACAAGAGCCGGTTTAACCGTTAAGGTCTGACCGGCTCTGATCATACACAAAAATGGAAGACAAACAGACTGAAATATCAACTCTTGGCGAGTTTGGTCTCATCGACCGTCTGACAAAAGATATCGAGCTGACAAACGCCTCATCTAAAAAAGGTGTCGGCGACGATGCCGCAGTGCTCGAATACAATGGTACCGAGGTACTCGTCACCACTGACCTTCTTCTCGAAAACGTTCATTTCGATTTGACGTACGTCCCTCTCAAACATCTGGGCTATAAGGCAGCCATCGTCAATATCTCCGATATCTGCGCGATGAACGGCACCCCGCGCCAGCTCACCGTTTCGCTCGGCATATCGAAGCGCTTCACCGTCGAGCACATCGAGCAGCTATATTCCGGCATAAAGGTCGCCTGCAAACTCTATGGCGTCGATGTTGTCGGCGGCGACACCTGTGCCTCGCATCAGGGGCTCGTCATTTCGATAACATGTATCGGCGACGCGCCCAAGAATAAAATCGTCTACCGCAACGGTGCGCATGACACCGATCTTATCTGCGTCTCTGGCAATCTCGGCGCCGCTTACATGGGCCTCCAGCTGCTCGAGCGAGAGAAGGTGGCATCGGCCGGACGCGCCGATTTCGAACCCGATTTCGCCGGAAAAGAATATCTCGTCGAGCGTCAGCTCAAGCCCGAGGCCCGAAAGGATATAATCGAGGAACTCGCAGCCGCCGGCATAAAGCCAACGGCGATGATGGACATAAGCGACGGCCTTTCGTCTGAATTGCTTCATATCTGCAAGCAGAGCAATGTCGGCTGCCGCATATATGAAGACCGAATCCCTATCGACTATCAGACAGCCGTCATGGCTGAAGAGCTCAACATGAATCTTGTCACGGCGGCTCTCAACGGCGGTGAGGACTACGAACTGCTGTTCACGGTTCCCTTGACCGACCATGAGAAAGTGTCGAAACTCAAAGACGTCAAGACTATCGGATATATAACCCGCCCCGAGCTCGGTTGTGCCATGATTACGCGCGACGATAACGAAATTACGTTAAAGGCTCAGGGATGGAATCCGCTTGCCGAAAACTGATGCGTGTGCCCAAAAATGTTTGGTGATTGACGATAATATGTTTAAATTTGCACCGTAAAAACATAGAACATTAAACAACGTCATGATCAATCGCATACTAATCAGAACCAAAGTCGTGCAGATGCTTTATTCTTACCTTCTGACACGCAGTGAGTTTAGAATAGATTCAGCCCCTGAGAACGGCTCAAAAGACAAAAGATATGCTTATGCGGTTTATTCAGATCTTTTGATTCTGATACAGGAGCTGTCGGGCTGTCGCATCGCCCGCAACAAAAAACAGCCTCGGGTTGACGTAGATCCCAAACTTGCAAGAAACAGAGTAGGCAAGGCACTTGCCGATAATGACACCGTCAAGCAGATGGTATTGCGCGGCGCTGTCGATACATCGAAGTTCGACGCCTTGTTACAACCGCTCTTAGACCGCATCACAGATTCTGCAGCTTTCCGCGATTATAAAAAAATCAAAGCGCCCGCACTCGCCGACGATGTGCGTTTTTGGCTCACTATTCTGTCGACAGTGATAGCTAAGGACGACGCATTCAAGGCTCTGATGCATGAAGACGCCGAATTTACCACTGTAGGTTTCAATGCCGGCATAAGGCAGGTGGCCGACACCCTCACGTCATATCAGGACAGCCGTCTCGCATACATAAATGCCGGCAAAGAACTCAAGGCATCGCTCGACAAGGCCTATGAGCTTTACAACAGCCTCTTCGTGCTGATGATGGAGCTTACGCATGAGCAGTATACACGTCTTGAGAATGCCAAGACAAAGCATCTTGCCACTCCCGAGGAGCTTAATCCCAACATGCGTTTCGTCGAGAATATGTTTATCGAACGTCTCCGCGAAAACGATAGCCTTCAGAATTATCTGTCTGCAAATCCTGTATCGTGGGAGAATAATCCCTCTCTTATACGTTCCTTGCTCGACAGCATTCTCAGTTCTCAGCTCTACGCCGATTATATGGCTCAGCCGTCGACCGACTATGCTACCGACTGTGAATTCTGGCGCTCTGTCGTCAAGAATATCATCCTGCCGAGCGACGACCTCGCCGAAGCTCTCGAGTCTATGTCGATATATTGGAACGACGACCTCCAGATAATGGGCACATTTGTGTTGAAGACCATAAAACAGTTTGCTTCTTCACCCGATAAACAGGTAAACATTCTGCCCGAATACAAAGACGACGAAGACGAGAATTTCGGTCCCGACCTTTTCCGGCTTGCCGTCGAAAATCGTGAGACATACCGTGAATATATCGACCGTTTCATCAATGCCTCTCAGTGGGATCCCGAGCGCCTTGCCTTCATGGATATCGTCATCATGACAGCGGCCATTGCCGAGTTCATCAACTATCCAGCCATACCCGTTCCCGTGACCATGAACGAATACGTCGAGATTGCAAACTGCTACAGCACAAACAAAAGCGGCCAGTTTGTAAACGGTATCCTCTTCTCGGTTGTTAATTATCTTAAGACCGAAGGCATAATAATGAAATAATAATTAAAAAAACAATAAAACGATGGAACTCAACTCAATCCTTCTTCAGAACGCTCAAGGCAGCGGCATTTCGTCAATCATCATGATTGTGGCCCTGTTTGCAATCTTCTATTTCTTTATGATCCGTCCCCAGCAGAAACGTCAGAAAGAAATAAAAAAATTCCGTGAATCACTCGGCAAAGGTGACAGCGTCGTCACAGCCGGCGGCATCCATGGCAAAATCCGCGACATCAAAGAAGACTCGTTCATTGTCGAGATTGCCGATGGCGTACGCATCCGCATCGACAAAGGCTCAGTCTATCCTTCTGCTGCCGAAGCCAACCAGAGCGCACAGGAAAACGCCGATAAAAAATAAGTCGACCATTATTCGTGCCAAATGGGATTGCCGGCGCGCATAAAGCAGCTATACAAAAACACAACTGACCTCGTCCGCTCTCAGCGCGGGCGTCACGTCGTTGTGTTTTTGATTTTTTTAGTCATATCGGCGATATTGTGGTGTGTGCTTACTCTCAACGAAGAGCAGCAATATGATCTGCGCATGCCCGTGCGTCTCGAAAATGTCCCCGACAGTGTCACTGTGATATCGACACCGCCGGCTTTTATGAGCGTCAGCGCAAAAGGAAAAGGCACCCAGCTGTTCAAACATTCGATTGGCCACGCGCCGTGGTTCGGCATCGACTTCAGACTTTACCGTAGCCGCAATTCCATACACCTTGGCGACGCCGACCTCAAAGCTATTGCAAGGTCATCTCTTGGCGGAGCCACCGTACAAGTCGTTTCGCCTGATTCAGTCAACTTGCTGTTTACCGCAAAAAAACCGCTGCGCAAGCCTGTCACGATTGACTACAAAGTCTCTCCCGGGCCGCAGTCGACCATTGTCGGCCATCCGCATCCATCCGTCGACTCCGTCAGAGTCTACTATGTCTCACAGATGCCCTATAACGTCAAATCTGTCTCGACCGAGCCGATTCATCTCTCTGATCTCAGTGCGACAACTACTGTCAGAGCAAAACTGATAGCTCCCCGCAACTGCCGCGTGATTCCTGACAGCATTGACGTCACCATCGACGTCGAGCCGCTCATTATGAAGACAAGGCGTGTCGTCATCGAACCTGTAAATGTGCCCTCTGACATGAAGCTGATTACCTTCCCGGCTCAGATTGACGTTATTTACATGGTGCCGATGAGCATCTACCGCACTACAGATCCCCATTTCAGAGTCACGGCAGATTACCGTTCTATTAATGTCGGACGTTCGCGTAAAGTCAGACTTAGACTCCACGACGTACCCTCTGAGCTCGTCAACGTCCACCTATCGGCCGACAGCGCCGAATATATAATCGAAAGATTATGAAGACAATTGCAATCACAGGCGGCATAGGCGCCGGTAAGTCTGTTGTCAGCACCATCTTACGTCTGATGGGCTATTATGTCTTCGATTGCGACACCGAGGCCAAGGCCATAATGGACGGAAGCGATGCCATAAAGACCGCACTTGTCACGCATATCCATGAAAAAGCTGTTGTCGACGGTGTCATAGACCGTCGCCTTATTGCCGGGGTTGTCTTCAGCGATGCAGCCAAGCTCGATAAACTCAATGCCATCATCCACGAAGCCGTCAGACTGAGGCTCACCCAGGTAATAGCCGAGCGCCAGAAGACCGACAGCCACATCTTTGTCGAAACCGCCATTCTCTATCAGAGCGGCCTCGACCGCATGGTCGGCGAAGTCTGGGAGGTGGTTGCCGAAGACGAGGTCAGAATCGCACGTGTGATGAAACGTAATGCCCTTTCCCGCGACGATGTCATCGCCCGCATCGAGTCGCAGCGGTTTACGCCCGACACACTCCATCCCAATATCCATGAAATAAATAATGACGGCTTTACGGCCGTCATTCCTCAGATATTGAACCTTTTGCGATAATAGTCAGAACTGCAGGCTGAACTTGTCGCCGTCGTTCCATACAGGAAAATCATCGCGGAATTTATTGAGCTTGTCTTTGTCGAGTACGGCAGAGACAATTTTGTTTTTATCGCCAGTCAAGGCAATAGGTCTGCCGAGATAGTCAAAGATAAACGACAGATTGTCGTAGTCGCCGAA
>USIN01000064.1 GCA_900554715.1 uncultured Bacteroidales bacterium | reverse complement strand
CGATGCTCGACACAAACCACATCTGGCGGCTGTAGAGATAGAATTTCCATCTGAACAGCACGGGGAAAATCATGTTGAGTCCGATTAACGAGCAGTAGCTCGCCATGGTGACATCTTCGCTGATAAACGACAGCTCACCGACCATCTGGCTCAGGGCGGCAAGGTATACGCCGCCTGAGAGCTGGTAGAAGAACGCAAACATGATAATCAGCCAGAAACGCAGCTGTCGTGGCACCCACGGCTTGTAGACCGAGAGGCGGTTGCTCGAGAAGGGGCTTGGTCCATGTCCCATCACCTGACTACTTTACATTCGACATTCATTCCCGACCGCAGACGGCTCATATCCTCGCCGTCAGTTTCGGGCGCAAACCTTATTTTCACGGGAATGCGCTGTTCGACCTTGACAAAGTTGCCTGTGGCATTGTCTTGCGGTATGGGAGAATATTTTGCCCCCGTGGCGTTTGAGATAGCTTCGATGATGCCCGTATATTTTATGCCGGGTAGGGCGTCGACAGAAATCGAGACTGTGTCGCCGATTGCCATTCGGGCAGTCTGTGTCTCCTTATAGTTGGCTATGACCCAAGTATCGCCGGTGTCGACGACTGACACGATTGTCTGTCCGGGCTGTATCAGCTGTTCGGGCTGTATGTTGCGGCGCGATGTATATCCGTCGCATGGTGCGGTCAGCACCGTGTACGACAGGTTGAGTTCGGCGAGGCTGACGGCCGCTTCGGCCAGCTCTATGCCGGCGTCGTTTTGGCCGAGGCGGTGGCGCTGCTGCTGGGCTACCAGGCCCGTAGAGTTCTTCTGTCGTTTCAGCATATCGCGTTTGGCCTTGAGGGCGAGACAGTTTGTCTCGACGGCATCATACTGCTGCCGCGTCACGGCATCCTGAGCCAGCAGGGCCGAATAGCGCTCGAGGTCACGTTCGGCGTTGCGCAGCAGGGCTTCGACTTCGGCAAGCGCCGACTCGGTGACGGTGATGTCGTTGGTCGAGGTCGATACGGCCGATGTCGCGACATTCTTGCCCGAAAGGGCATTTTGCAGATTGGCTTTGGCCTGAGCCAGCTGGAGACGGAAATCGGCGTCCTCGATTATCGCGAGTGTGTCGCCTTTGTGTACCGGAGTGTAATCGTCAAAACGGATTTCTTTCACGAATCCCTGGACGCGGCTGATTACCGGCACAATGCGTTGATAAACCTGAGCGTTGTCGGTGTATGTCGACGACGAGAAGCCAATAAACCTGAAGACTATCCATGCAAAACCTATGGCTATGAGAATTATGACTCCGGCGTTCTGGAGCCTGCGGCGAGTTTTCTGTTTCATAATGTAGTTAAAGTTCCTGCGATGAAATGAAGTTGGTAATAATAATATCTCGTTGAGATTTCAGCGTTTACGAGACGTACACCGGCATCGAGGCGCGCGTTCGACGCGTCGAGCATGTCGGTGAGCAACGCGAGCTGGTTGTCGAATTTGTTGGCGACCACGGCATAGTTCTCATCTGCGAGCTGCACGTTCTTGCGTTCGATTTCGAGGCGTTCAATTGCCTGACGGTAGAGGGTGGCGGCCTCGGTTATGTTTCTTTCGATGTGTGCGGCTGTGGCTTCGCGTTCATCGCGTATGCTCGCCAGCGCGAGATCATGTTTTTTCGTTGACCTGGGCGTTGTGAAAAGCGACGAGATGTTCAATTTGACATTGACGCCGACAAACCATGCGTTATAGTTTTTGTTGATAACAGGCACTTCAAATGTGACCGGTCCGAGAAAATTGTCTCCGGCTACTATTCCTATTTTCGGTATATAGTCAGAGTGGGCTATCTTGCGTTCAAGACACTCCATGTCGGCTGACAGTTCGAGAGATTTCAGCGACGGCGAGTTTGTCGTGGCTGATTCCATCCACGTGCCGGCATCGCCGTGTGCATTCAGATTGCCGTCTGCGGTAATGTCGGGTATGATTTCTGTCGACTGATCAAGCCCGAGCATCGAAACGAGATTGTTGTTGAAGATTCTTATGGCGTTTTCTGTTGCGAGACGGTCGTATGTAAGCGACGACAGGCGCAGCTCATAGCGCGTAATGTCATTTTTCAGGACGATGCCCTGAGAGTGCTTCGCCTTCATCTCTCCGATAAGTTTCTCTGTCAGTCTTATGTTTTCGTTATAGACTTGCAGGAGATTGCGGTGTTTGGCGAGTTCGAGATAATTTGTGGCAAGAGCCATTCTCACTGAGTTGATCGACATCGTACGGCTGTTTTCAGCCATTTCGGTCCCTTTTTTCGCCAAACCTATGCCCGACGATATGGCTCCGCCGGTGTAGACGGGCTGATATAGTTCTACGCCGAGGGTATTGCTGAAATGAGGCAGACGGTCACGCGTGGCGTTGCCGAAATCGCGGTCGAGTATGGTGCCGTCGCCGAGATAACTCAGCGTGAGCGATGCGTTCAATTGCGGCAGACGGGCGTTTTGGGCTACAGCTTCGCCCTGCCGCGCGGTAGCGATTCTTGAATCTGCGGTAGCTATGTCGGCGTTCTGTCTGTCTGCGAGGCCGAAAATTTCGCCGATAGACATCTGTCTGACTCCCTGACCGTATGCGCCGGGCATGAGCGTCACGACAAATGCCGCTAACAAATTGATTGTTTTTGTCATCTGTAAAATATGATTATGATTGATATGTGGTTCTGAAAAGGCGCGCTGATTGTGGCATCATTACCCCCGCAGGGTTATGACGCCAAATGATTCGACAGCAAGTCGAAACTTACTGAAGTGTATTCCAGAATGCAGTCGGGTGTATCGTGACTAATGATTCTTGTCCCGTTTTTTCACAAAACGAGATGTCTTGGTTGTAATCTTCGTTAAGTACTAATGAATAAAGAGTATAGTAAGCGTTTATATACATCATTCAGTTTGACTTTCCGCAGCCTTTTCCTCAAAGGCGCATCGTCAAATCCGATGCAAAATTACAAAAAAATCGTTAAGAATGAGCCGTGCGATTGTATGTAGGAATTCAAATTTATGAAAATTTGAGATTTTCAGTAAAAATATTTATCTTTGTAATAAAGGTTTAAGTTATGGGATCATTGATTGAAATTAATACCGAGGGTCTTGCCAAATTGGTTGAGACTATTTGCAATGCAACCGGCTTGACGGCACATGGACGTAAGAAAATGGCCGATGCCGACTCCTACGCGGTGATAAAACAGGCTGAAACTGAAGCTAAGGCTGAGTTGTTGCGCCTTAAAGGTCGGGATGAAGTCGCCGATTATATCGAGGCGAGGGAAACACGCAAACTGAACAATGTTAAATCTGTCCTTGAAAAGGCGACTTCGCATTTCACTGAAGGCGAGAAAATTTCTGACGAACCGGTTAATGCAGATTGGACAAATCGTTTTATAGGAATAGTAGAAGGAATCTCCGATGATTCCTTACAAGATATGTGGGGTCGTATTCTTGCCGGCGAGGTGAAACAGCCTAATTCATATTCACTCAGGACTCTCGACCTTTTGCGCAATATCACCAAAGAAGAAGCCGAGCTTTTTGTCAAGGCTTCGAAGTATTATATCGAGACCAACTTCATCTGTACCGAAGATTTTGCATTATCGCTTCATGAAACCTTGCTTTTAGGAGAGACCGGGTTGATTAATAGCGAAGACTTGACAAAAGATTGGTCGGTTGAACCTAATGATGTAAATAAAATTCCTGTTGATAAACAAAATTTATTGATTTTGCATAATAATACTGATAGAAGGATAAGATGCAATATATCTGTCAAAAAACTGACAAAAGCCGGCATTGAAATTATGACGTTGATAGAAAACCCTGAGCGGTCGGAGTTTTATAAATCGCTCACGCGTTTTCTTAAGGCAAAAGGTATCTCTCGGATAACCAGACACCACATTGTGGATTATGAAAATCGGTGTCAGTATTTGAGACTTGGCGAGGAGCTTGATGCATGATGCTCTTCGGCTTTTGACGATTGCTCGCGCTGTTTTTTAATCTCTTGATAAATCTCCCGAGGGCCTTCGGTTGTTTATCTAATACATAATAACACAAATAACACAATAAAAACTATGGATAAAAAATTGATTATATTCATCCTGTTGCTGGCAAGTGCAATGACAGCGGTGGCGCGGCCTCAGTATGAAGACGACGAAGAAACCGTGCAGCGCCGTGCGAGAGAGAAGCGCATCGAGGCGATAAGAGACTCAATGCGTGCGGTTGAAGCTTTCAACGCGTTGCAGCAATATGATTTTGTAATTGAGGCCGACAGGCTGTCGTTCAAATATGGTGAGACGGCTTATGTCACATCAAGTACAAATTTCATCTCGTTAAAAGGTGACCGCGCAGTCATACAGATAGCCCCCTTTCATGGCGGTGGCCCTAATGGCGTAGGCGGTATAACTCTCGAAGGCCGTGCGACAAACGTCAAATTCAAGATAGACAAAAAAGGCAATTCAACCCTGACGATGAACGTTTCGGGAGCCGTCATTTCGGCGACAGTCAGCATTACGCTGCCTAAAAACGGATATATGGCGACGGCGATTGTCAATTCCAATTTCAGGTCAAACCGCATCACGCTCTACGGCACACTGCTTCCGACATCTAAATCCGATATATTCAAAGGTCGCTCATTCTGATCTTGCGCTGTGAACCATTGTTGGGCCAATGGCGTTTAATTGAGGAAAGAATCAATTAAAACGTAAAAAACATTAAGCAGATAAAATATGGAAACAAAAAGCATCAAGGGAACACGCACCGAGCATAATCTTCTTGCATCGTTCGCCGGCGAAAGCCAGGCCCGTTCACGCTATACACTCTTTGCTGAAAAGGCTCTTGAAGAAGGCTACCAGCAGATTGCCGCCGTCTTTATGGAAACAGCCGAGCAGGAACTGAGCCATGCCCGCCAGTTCTTCACTCTTCTCGAGGGCGGTACCGTCGAGATTTCGGCCGGTTATCCCGCCGGAGTTGTCGGTGATACAAAGACTAATCTTGCCGAAGCGGCGGCAGGCGAACGCGAGGAGTGGAGCGATCTGTATGAGAATTTTGCCAAGGTCGCTCAGGACGAAGGTTTCCCTCATATTGCAAACTTATATAAACTCATCGCCAAAGTTGAGGTTATGCACGAACAGCGTTATCTCAAGCTGCTCGAACGACTCGAAAGCGGCACCGAGTTTGACGACGTCCAGCCGGTCGAGTGGATGTGCCGTCGCTGCGGCTTCACCGTCACGGCCAAGTCGGCTCCAAAACGCTGTCCGGTCTGCGGCATGGACCAGGGCTGGTTCCAGCGCAAGGCCAACAACTATTGACCCCCGCTTTATGGGTGACAGCAGCCACAGTTTCTATAAGGAATGAAGATACATCAAAGCCCGGCATTTGAAGCCGGGCTTTGATGTATTAGATAATAGAAAGAATCGTGATTGATTATTTTACCTTTTCGGCAAGGTCGGCGCCGGCTTTGAATTTGACGGCTTTGCGTGCGGGAATTTCGATAGTTTCTTTTGTGCGGGGGTTGATGCCTGTGCGGGCACCTTTTTCTACTGTTGCAAATGTGCCGAAGCCGAGAATTGCAACTTTGTCGTCTTTGGCGAGAGCCTCGGCGATTGTTTCCACGGTAGCGTCGAGAGCGGCTTTGGCGTCGGCTTTGGTCAGACCGGCTTTGGCTGCGATCTCGTTGATAAGTTCTGTTTTGTTCATAATTAATTAGAATTTAATTTTTTTGGTAACTACGCGCAAATATAACGGTAAAAACTGAATAAACAACAACTTTCTTTAAAAAAAATATAAAAAGAGTCCTTTTTTACCCATTTTGGATTATTGAGAGTCTTTTTTTGCTCTAAAATAGGTAATTTTGCAGCATAATTCTAATTCGATAGACACAGATATGAGTTTTACTTCTTTTTTCAGCCGTATGTCACCTGTGACAAAGAATCTGGTGATAATAAATGTGCTGGTTTGGCTTTTCATGGCTGTTGTACCATCGTCGAAGGTCAGCATCGATTCGTTCCTGGCACTCCATTACTTCACGTCGCCGGGCTTCAACATTGTCCAGCTGTTTACATATATGTTTATCCACAGTGGCTTCACCCACATGTTTCTGAACATGTTTGCCCTTGTGATGTTCGGCTCCGTCATAGAGAACGCGCTCGGTTCTAAGCGCTTTCTTGTCTATTATATAAGCTGCGGCATCGGCGCGGCCCTGATTCAGGAAGGCGTATTCGGCCTGATGATTGCCAAATACAGCAGTATGTTTTCGCCGGCCGACTATCAGGATATAATATCCCGCGGTTTTGAGGCTCTCAAACATAATATGAATTTCACCGACCCGACGGCGGCAAAACTCAACGAACTTGTCAATACGCCTATGGTCGGTGCTTCGGGCGCCGTCTACGGTGTGCTTCTCGCTTTCGGCGTTCTTTTCCCAAATCAGCCGATTTATCTGATGTTTATCCCTGTGCCAATAAAGGCAAAATGGATGGTCGTCGGCTATGTTGTCATCGAACTTGTCTGCGGCGTAGGCGGCTATGCCTCGAGTGTGGCTCACTTCGCACATCTCGGAGGAATGCTTGTCGGCTTCCTTCTGATTATGTACTGGAAAAAGCGCGGCGATCTCAACAACCATTGGTTTTTCTGATCTGATGGCGTCGGTCATTAAAAAAAATCTCAGACGCGGCGATGTTGTTCTCTTCGCTCTGCTGATGGCAAATATACTGCTGCCGGTCGCGTCGGCGATATGCTTGCAATTGTCGGGCCACCGACTGATTATGGCGCTTGACGGCAGTTGGAGCGTGCTGCTCGCTCAGCCCTGGACGTTGCTGACATACATGTTCAGTCACGGTTCGCTGATGCATCTCGGCTTGAATATGCTGTGGCTCTACTGCTTTGCCCGGATCTATATGTTCGCGGGACGCGGCAGGGGGCTGCTGGTGCTATATCTCGGCGGTGGCGTGGCCGGCGCTGTGGCTTTTATGGCGCTGAACGGACTCTTCGCCGATACGTCGTCGGTGCTCATCGGTTCGTCGGCCTCGATTGTCGCAATCGCCGTGGCCGATGCCGTGCTGATGCCCGACCGCAGGCTGTCGATGCCCCTCTTCGGCGACATCAAAATAAAATGGATTGTCATATTTGTCGTGCTGCTGTTTTGTCTCGGACTTACATCGACTAATGCCGGCGGCAATCTCGCCCATCTTGGCGGAGCATTGTGGGGCCTCGGATACGCGATTAGAGAAAAATATGCCGCGACATCGCGGCATCGCTCGACACAGCACGTCGACCGAATCATAGAGAAAGCCAAACTCAGCGGTTATGACGCGTTGACCGATCAAGAGAAGCAGGCGTTGTTCAGAAACTTCAGCAGCCGACGATGAAACAGAAAACAGTTCAGTCAAAGCCTAAAACCGGCCGTTTCAGACGCTTTGTCGCTGTCGCGATGACGGTGCTGACGGTCTTGGCAGGCCTCGGGCTGCTCGTCTCGGGCTATGCCGGCTATATCAACCCTGTCGACTGCCGCTATGCCGGTTTTGTCGAATTGAGTTTTTCGATATGGCTATATGTCATGTTTGCGGTCGTCTTAATCGATGCCTTTGTCGCCCGTCATGCCGCGATAGTTGGTGTCAGTTTTTTAATTGCAGCACTTCCTGTCATCCTCGATTACAGCCCGCTGAATATTTCAGAACCGAAGCCCGGCGAAGGCGAGCGCGAGATAAAGCTATTGACATATAACGTCCTCGGCTTTTATGACCAGAACAAGGAATATCATGGCGACATCAACCGGACAGTCTCGTATATCATCAACAGCGGCGCAGACGTCGTCTGTCTTCAGGAGGCTTTGCCCATTGTCCACAACGTATCATTGCATATCACTGACGCTCAGGTCGATTCGATTCACAGCATCTATCCTTATATCTATCTTAGCGGATGGGAGCAGATGATATTGTCGAAATTTCCCGTCGAGCCTGTCAGGACCGATTTCAGGTGCGGTGGTTCCGGCGAGTTTGATCTCGGAGTCTTTCGGCTCAATATCGATGGCTGTAAGGTAACGGTTTTCAACGTTCATCTCAAATCGATGGACCTCACTCTTGCCGACCGCGAGGTATATGAAGATTTCTCGCGCTTCAAGAACAACGACAATATAAAAGAAATAAAGAATAACATCAAGGAGGTCAAACAGCAGGTGCTCGGCAAAGTCGTCGCCGCCGGTGTTGCCCGCGCTGCCGACATGCCGTCGCTATTGAAATATATCGAACATTACGGCGGCCCCAACGCCATTGTCTGCGGCGACTTCAACGATACGCCTATATCTTATGCTCACCGTACGATTCAAGGACCGCTCAAAGATGCTTATGCCGCTTCGGGACG
>USIN01000063.1 GCA_900554715.1 uncultured Bacteroidales bacterium | reverse complement strand
ACGATACACTGAGTCGCCGTCGTTCTGATAGTTTTTGGCTGCGTTGATACCGCCCTGGGCCGCGATAGAGTGAGCGCGGCGGGGGCTGTCCTGAATGCAGAAGTTATAGACGTTGAAGCCCATCTCGCCGAGCGACGAGGCGGCAGAGGCGCCGGCCAGACCCGTACCGACGACGATGATGTCGAGGTTGCGTTTGTTGGCGGGGTTGACGAGCTTCTGATGTGCCTTGTAGTTGGTCCATTTCTCAGCTACAGGGCCTTCGGGAATCTTTGAGTCGATCTGATATTCGGGAAGTTTCGATGATTCGATATCGGCGAAGTCCTTCATGATGGGGCTTGAATCAATCATGCCCTCAAGGTTTTTGATGTTTGCCATATTTCTGAGAAATTATTGTGCGGGTTGATTATTTTTGAGAGTCTCGGCATATTTGACGTTGCGCTCGATGTTGACCTTGAACTGACGGAGTTCTGACATTTCGGGCACAGTGACATCGGGACACTGTTTTGTGAAGCAGCTGTCGATGAGAGCGGCTTCTTTGACGAACTCGGCACCTTTGGTGGTGAGGAACTCGATCTGACCCCACTGGTCGTTGGGATCGGCGTCTTTGAACTGCTCTGTGGCCTGAGCCTGGAAGTTCTCGATAGCGGCCTGGGCTTTCTCACCCCAGAATTCGCCGTACTGTTCCTGAAGGGCGATGTCGGTGGTGTAGAAGTTGTTGTTGGCCTTGACGGTGAAGACTACGGCCTGGATGATGAAGAGGGCGATGACGATAGATGTCCACCAGCAGCCGATGGTTTTGAGACGTTTGATCCAGATGTTGCTGTCCCAGCCGATGGTGTGGAACATCGACCAGAAGCCGTGGTTCATGTGGAACCAGAGAGCCACGAAACCGATGATGTAGACAATCGGAGTCCAGATCTGCTGGAATGCGAGCTGGATGAAGAGTGTGCCGAAGACCGGAGCGGCGGGCGCGCCGTTGACGCTCTCCCAGCATGCGGGGTCGTGTGACACGATTTCCTGCAGCTGCATCTTTGCCCAGAACTGGATGAGGTGGACAACGAGGAAGGCAAGCACTACGATGCCGAGCACGAGCATGTTTTTAGATGACCATTCGACCTGGGGCGGACGTGATGTCACGGCGTAGCGGTCGTTGCCGCGGGCGTTGCGGTTCTGGATTGTCAGCCAGCAGGCATAGATGATGTGGATGATGAAGAGCAGAGCCAGGCCGAGTGAAGCCACCAGCGCATACCAGTTGGCGCCGAGGAACTCACACACCTGATTGTAAGCCACAGGCCAAAAAATGGCCACGGCGTTCATCAACACGTGAAAAGTTACGAATAGGACGAGGCATACGCCCGTGATAGCCATCACGAGTTTCCTTCCTATAGATGAGCTTGTTAACCACATAAGATGATTGATTTTAGGATTAAGTTATTATTTAAATTTTATGTTGAGGCTGCGTTAATTCTGCAAATTTAATCTAAAAACGCGGATTGGCAATAATTAAGGAAAAAATTCTTTAAAAATGTAGATAATTTGTCTAGGAATCTATTCTGAAATGACGATGACGGTCATCGAGTCGCTCAGGGTCAGCCGTCGCCCGGTGGTGCGGTCGATGTAGTCGACGGTCACTATCAGCTGTGTGCGCGGGGCGCCGGATTCTATGCCGGCGAAGACTGACGCGGGCAGCACGACTGCCGCGCCGCGGCGCTCGAACGAGGCGCGCCGGATGCCCGACGGAGTGCTGAACGAGGCTTCGAGACGGCGGCTGTCGTCGACGGGCAGGCGCGAGGCTATCGTGATGTCGGTGTCGGCGTCGCCGGCCATGACGTAGAACGTGCGCGACAGGCTTTCGCCGAGTCCGCCGGTGAGTTCGTTCTCGGGCGCGCGTGTCGAGCATTTGCGTATCTCAGAGAAATATGAGACGACTTTGTCCCAGAATCCGCGCTCGCTCTTCTTCGTCACAGGTGCCGGTATGATCTGTGTGCGGCGTGTGGTGAGGTTGTAGAGCTTGATATAGCGGCTCTGTCCGCGGTCTTCGTCCCACCGGCTGACGATGCGGCTGAGGTCGCTGACCGTCGAGCCGGCATGGAGTTCGACGCCGTCGATGCTGTGGCTGCCTCCGCGAATCTCGCTGATGCGGTAGGTGTCGGCATGAGCCGATATGAGCGACGCCAGGACGATGACGGTTATTGCGGCGATTCTGACAGAAGTTTGCGTTTTTCGATCCATAGACTTATCAGTGAGAAATATAATGATGGCAGGACGATGCTGTAGATGATGCCCGCCGCGAGGTAGAGCAGCAGCGACAGCAGACTGAGCACGACAGAGAATCCGACGAGGCTGAAGAGGAAACGCAGCGCCGTCGACTTGCGGCGTCGCAGCGCCGGAATCATGTCGATGGGCGACTGATGCTTTATAAGGCTCAGCGCGATAACGAAATAAATCACGAACAGCAGCGCCGTGTAGAGCCACGAAATCTTGTGGCGCCCCTGCGAGAGGCTGATGTAGGCGTTGAGGTTGATGAGCGAGCCGGCGAGCTGGCCTATGCTCGTGTCGTGGACGTCGTTGTCGAAGTCGCCGATGACGACGATGCGGTCGGCGACATACTCGCGGATGCGGGCGACGCTGTCGGGGTCGGCGAGGAGGTCGACGCCGAGGTTGAGATAATAGTAGTCGGCAGGCATGAGTCCGTCGGTTTCGACGGCGCGGTCGAAGACGCGGACGGGATAGTCGAGAAAGAGGCTGCGCATGCACAGGGCACTGCCGTCGAAGGTCAGCGGGCCGAAGGTAGAGATGCGGCCGCCGTTTAGGGCAGAATACATGGCCGAGGCCATAGACGGGCGGTCGCCGTGGACGATGGGATATTTGACGGCGTTAGACTCGAAGGCCGTGATGTTATAGTCGCCGAAGGCTGCCTTGTCGGCCGGGACGTCGGCGACAGGGTCAGAGCCTTCGTGGACGGCGAAGGCGATGCGGTCCATCGAGCCTATGAGATCGAAGAGGGCGAGCGACACCGAGTCGCTCACGATGTCGTCGTCAAATCTGACGTCGAGCATTATATATTTGTAGCCGGCGCCTTTGGCGGCCTTGAGGAAGTCGAGGAGCTTGCGGCGGTCGGTGAGGGCGATGCGGCCCGAGGGCGCGCGGCGGTTGTCGCCGGGAATAGTGTTGAAGAGACGGCCGTCATAGTCGACGAGGGTCTTGTCGTAGGCCACGTTGACCAGGGCTATCGAGTCGGGCAGGTGGTTGCGGCGGCCGTTGAAGATGAAGCCGATACGCTCGGCCCACACCTGAGCTGAGACGTCGCCGCCGAAAGAGTAGGGCAGCGAGTTGAAGAGGTAGCTCAGGCAGAGCAGGGCGGCGGCGATGGCTGCCGACGCGGCTGTCAGTCTGAGGGTATGTCGGCCGGGACGTTTCATCACGGACGTTTGGCCTGGGCTTTCGAGGGCGCGGCTGCTGCGCCGCCGCCGTTGATGAGGCGGTTGAGCTCCTGGGTCTCATATTGTATGATGACGGTCTTGGTCGGCTCGAGCAGGGTGCTGATCCAGTTAGAACCTGCATACTGCACGCCTACGACCTCGAGGACACTGCGCCATGCCGGTTTCGAGGGCTTGCGCTTCGAGATGAGCTTCCACTCTGGGCCCCAGATGTCTTTGTCCCATTTGCCGTCGGTCATGTAGTAGTCGGGGTTGATGCGGCATGTTTCGGCGATCTGCATCTCGACCTTATACTGGCCGGTGCCCCATGAGTCGGAGGCCGTGTGCATGTCGTTCGAGCCGACATAAGAGCGCGGCACGAGGAAACAGTCGCCTTTGACCGAGACGCGTTTGGCGCGGTCGGCTGCATTTGACGCCGAGTAGGTGAAGATGCCCCGGCTGTCGAGCTTGTCGGGGTCTATCGATGCCACAATCTCGAAGGAGCCGAGCGGCTGGTCGTTGTAGACCTGCATGGCCTGGGTTATCCACGACGAAGTGATGTCTGCCCTGACGATGAATTTCAGGTCTTTGCGCTTCTCGAACGAGAACGGTATGCGGGTGCTGATGTCTGTGCCGAGCGAGTCGTTGGGCAGGTCGCAGAGAGCGAAGTTGAAGCGCAGCGAGTCGACATAGACCTCGAATTTCGAGTGGTTGAGCATGCGCATACGTCCGATCGAGTCGGTGCGCACGTTGCAGGAGACATAGAAGACCTCTTCTTCGGCGGGGCGGCCTTCGGCATCGGTGTATTCGATTACCTGACGGCAGCCGAAGCCGTTGAAAAACATGTCGCTCGGGTCGAGGGGGCCTATTGACGACGGCTCGCGGTAGAAGTCGAGAATCTCCATCTGCATCGGTAGGACGCGGATGAATGTCGACTCGCCCATGACGGCTTTCTGCCATTTCGGCTGTTTGTTTTCGCCGGCTTTCATGAGGGCGCTGATGCCGAGTTCGAGGAGGCTCGTGGAGGCGCCGATGGCCTGTCCGACAAAGGTAGAGCGGTAGACGCCGGCGATGTCGGCGAGGAAAGCGCGGTTGCCGCGCGAGGCCTCGAGGCCGCGGTTGAAGGCGTTGACGGTCGAGTCATTGCCTTCGTTGACGATGAGTTCGTATTTGCGCTGTCCGACGATTGTGCCGGTGTTGTTGTCGTTGACCTGTGCCGTGGAGGCGAGTGAGGGCATGATGATGGCGCTTGCTAAGATTAAGGCCTTGATTTTCATAAGGAGGTCGTCTATAATGAGTGGTTTTTAAAAGTCGTCTATGAGAATGAACGGCGCCCAGTAGTATGGGGCGTCGAATGGCGGGAGTATGCGGTAGCTCGTCGAGCGTTCGCGGGCCATGATGGCGGGAGAGAAGCGGCGGTAGGGTATTTTGGTCGGCTCGAGGCGCAGTCGTCGCTGCGCGCCGGCGTAGGCCCGGTGTTTCGAGGCTCCGCTGTCGAGAAGACGGTAGAATTCCTGCATGAAGAGCATTGTCGAGCGGTCGTCGACACACCATAGCGAGGCCATGACGGTCTTGACGCCGGCGTTCTTGAGTCCGCGGACGAGGCCAGCGGCACCTTCGTCGCTGATATCGCCTTTGGCTGTCTGACAGGCCGAGAGCACGACGAAATCGACGCCTGAGAGGTCGAGGTCGCAGATTTCGCGGGCCGAGAGCAGTGCGTCCTCGCGGTTGTCGCTGCCGGCCGATGTGTTGGCTCCGGTGAGAGCGAGGCCGGCGCCGAGGAGTGAACGGTCGATGGCGACGCTGTCGGCCAGGAACTGCGGACGGCGGCGCAGGCCGAAGTTCAGGCTGTAGCCGTGGGTGGCGATGTGGACTATATCATAGCCGGGGAGTATCTTCTTGACGGTGGCTTCGTCGGCGATATGACGGATGTCGCAGACCGAGGCGGCGGCTGCGGCGATAGAGTCGACTTCGTCGCGTGTGCCTTTGAGATATGAGAACCGCATCGTCGAGCCGGTGTGGCTGCGGATGTGGTCGGCGCTCTGCCGGTCGGGCTTGCCGGCGATGCTGTCGCGCAGACGGGCGTCATAGTCGAGACCGCCGACGAGCAGACGCCGCGACCCGATGCCGGTTTTCGGCGATTTGTCGCGCAGAGCCAGTGCGGCGGTCGAGCTTATGCGGTGGATTTCGAGGCTGTCGCGGCCGTCGAAGGGCATGTTCTCGATGGCCCAGAGGTGGAAGATGCCTTCGGGTGCGATATAGATGCGCCGCGTCCCGGATGGAAGCGCTTTGACAATCGGGCGCCACACGAGATTGCCGAGGGTCGAGTCGCTGTAGAGCAGATTCTTGTCTGAGGGTGACTCGCTTTTGAGTGCGTTATAAATCGAGTTGGAGCCGACGGTCTCGGCGCGGTAGATGTCGTTTTGGTCGAGAAGACGGAGAAATCTGGCGCGGCCGCGCTTGGGAAGAATGATGGCGGCGTATGAGACAGTGTCACGGCCTGATTCATAGCTGACAATCTCGACCGCAGCCTCGTCGGGCGCGAGCGAGCGGCGCAGTGTGGCCGACGTCGTGGTGAGCTGACGCCGCAGAGCCTCGGTGTCGCGCATGCCGATGAGTGATGTCTGGCGGCGGAACATGGCGACGTCGAAGAGGAAGCCGGCGGCTGCGTCGCCGAGGATGAAGCTGCGCGACAGCAAGGGTTTGACCTTAGTCCAGTAATTGAGGCGCTGCGAGGGCGTCATCTCGTCGAGGTTGTCGAGCAACAGACGGCGCTCGCTGTCGAAATAGCGGCTGAAGGCGGCGCGGCTTTCGGCCGTGCGCCCGGCGCGGGCGAGGATTTCGGCGCGTTTGCGGCGTGCGATGATGCCGTCTGGCGACGCCTCGTCGAGGTGTGCGACGGCTGTGTTGATATGTTTCAGTGCGCTGACGTGGTCGCCGGCCTCACTTTCGGCCAAAGCGAGATTGGCCATGATGCTGTAGCGGTCGGCTGATTCGGGTACGAGCCTGACGGCCTCGGCGAGGTCGCGTACGGCTCCGGCGAGTCGTCCGCAGCTCCAGAGGGCATAGCCGCGGTTCTGAACCAGCAGGGGGTAGGCGGAGTCGTCTTCGCCGATGTGGGCGATGCCGTCGGTGAGGAGTGTGACGGCATCGTCATAGCGCTCGAGCATCGTCAGGGCGCGTGAGCGGTGTATGTCGCGCGTCGTAGCGTAGCGTGGCGAGACGATGCTGTCGAGCACGTTGAGCGCGGCGTCGTAATCGCCGGCGGCGAAGTAGAGTTCAGAGGCGTTGAGGCGCAGCATGTCGTCGGTGATGTCGTCGTATGAGTCGGACATGGCTTCATGGTAGAGCCGACGGGCGGTGCTGTAGTCGCCCAGGCCGATGGTAGCGCGCAGGAGTCCGCAGTCTATTTCGGTGCGGGTGACCGAGGGTAGCCCTTTGAGCGAGCGGGCTTGTTCAAGGCTGTCGGCTGCGGCGGCATAGTGTCCGCCGGCTATGAGCCGCGAGGCTTCGGCGAGCAGATGTGACGCACGGCTGAAGTCGCGCCCGGCGGCGCTGGCAGCAAGTACGGCGAAGGCACATATTAATATTATGGCTGCGAGGAGGCGTTTCATTGTCAGTTGCCTATGAGTATGACGTCGGCGCCTTTGTCAGACAGGTTCTCGACGGTGTAGGTGACCACGGTGCGCCTCGGCAGTTGCCATGCGGCGTAGTTGACGAGGCCGTCTTCAAAGGTGTCGGCTTTGATTTCGCGTCCGTCGACGGTGATTGTGGTGGCGATTTCTACGCCCGGTCTGGCGACGGCGATGAGGATGCAGGCTCCGTGGACGCGCTCGGAGAATGATGCTTTTCCGTGTGGTTTGAGCGAGAGGTCGAAGAGGCGGCATGTGCGTCCGAGGCCGCGCGAGATGCCGCTCGGGGCGAAGTCGACGCTCTGATATTTGGCGCGGGCATAGCTGTAGTCGAAGGCGAAGTCGGCCGGTGGCGCGGCGACGCCGGCTGTATCGACCGCGGTGAGGTTCATGCGCCCGGCGTCGAAGCCTTTACGGCGCGGATTCAGCGCATCCATGGCGAGAGCGTAGGCTTCGTTGCGGGCGTCGGCGTCAGAGGCGAGTTCGCCTTCTATGATTCTGAGACATCCGTCGTAGAAACGGCCCACGCCTTCGTCGTCGGTGAAGGCGCTGTCGGGTATGTGCCGGGCATTGAGTACCGTAACCGAAAACAGCACCAGAAGAGCAGAAAGTGTGATGATGCGTTTGTTCATAGCACGTTATTATTATCGGTTTTTATTTTGCGAGGTCGCAGATTAATGTTGCTGATGTGGCGTCTCTGACGATGACCCTGACATAGTCGCCGGTGCGGTAGTCACCGCGGGGGAAGACGCAGGTCTTGTTCTGGCTCGTGCGGCCCATCCACTGCTCTGTCGAACGCTTCGAGACACCCTCGACGAGCACTTCGAACTCTTTGCCGATGTCGCGGCGGTTTGATTCGAGCGACAGCTCGTTCTGGAGGGCTATCATGCGGTTGAGGCGCTCGATTTTGACCTCTTCGGGTATGTTGTCGGGCATCGTGCGCGAGGCGAGAGTGCCGGGACGTTCGGAGTATTTGAACATGAACGACGAGTCGAAGCCCACCTCTCGCATGAGCGACAGCGTTTCTTCGAAATCTTCCTCGCTCTCGTCATGGAAGCCGGTGAAAAGGTCGGTCGAGATGCCGCAGTCGGGTATTGCCTCGCGTATGGCACGGATGCGGCCGAGATACCACTCGCGGGTATATTTGCGGTTCATGTCCTTGAGCACCTTGTCGCTGCCCGACTGGACCGGCAGATGTATGTGGCGACATATATTATTATGAGAGGCGATGACGGCTATGGTCTCGTCTGACATGTCCTTGGGATGTGAGGTGGTGAAACGCACTCTCATCTCCGGGGCCGCTTCGGCGACGGCGGCGAGCAGGGCTGCGAAGCCGGTTGTCGTGCCCGATTCGTCGGTGAAGTTATAGCTGTTGACGTTCTGGCCCAGAAGAGTCACTTCCCTGAAGCCTTTGGCGCGCAGGTCGGCGAGTTCGCGCAGAATGCTTTCGACGGGACGGCTGCGCTCGCGGCCGCGGGTATAGGGAACGATGCAGTATGAGCAGAAGTTGTTGCAG
>USIN01000062.1 GCA_900554715.1 uncultured Bacteroidales bacterium | reverse complement strand
CACGGGTATTGCCGGAGAGCGTACCGACAAGAGTATACTCCCGTCCTTCGGCACAGATTTCATCAGGTGTCTGAGGTATCTCGCACGCGCCGGCGACAAAACGTGCGTCAGCCGAGCCGTCTTTCTGATAAAGGCTCACAAGATATGGCATATTGGGCTTAATATCGCCGGTGGTGACATTAAGCTCGCCGTCAGCATCAAGAGAAGCGGTCATGTACAGTCCGTTATGGTCGCTTACTTCTTCACGGACATAACGGGTCATTTCCTTGCCTGCTGCGTCTGTAACCTTCGACGGCGTGAAAGGAAGAACAAGTGATTTCCATCCCTTGTCACCGTACGCCGATGCGTCGAGTCGCATAGCCATGGTGATGGTGTGACCTTCTGTGATATTGAAAGCATTCATTACATGGAAGTCATTTGCCGGGTCAATCACGATATCGCCGACAGCCTCATATACTCGGCCGGACTCGGCTGATGCATCCTGACGCACCTGCACATAGTTGACAGCGCTATTTTCGGGAATGGCAACACCCTCATCGAGATATACGATACAGTTGGGATTAAGCCCTGCAAAAGCGTTTTCATCATAACCGTCAACGCGTGTCGAACCGGCTCTGCGACGCACACGGGCACCCTGAGAGTCGGGACGCGCCGAGGTGAAGATTATGCTCGTGAGACGGTCACATCCGTCAAATGCATTGGCGCCGACACCGGTTATGCCCGAGAAGCTCAGGGTCCTGAGCGACGAACAGTCCTTAAAGGCGTTTTCGCCGATAGTGTTGACACATTCTGGCACGAGCACGTTTGTAAGTCGGCTGCAACCGGCAAAAGTATTTGGCTCGATGTCTGCGGCATTCGGGAGCATGACAGTCTCAAGTGTCTGCTTGCCTGCCATCGCGCCGGCCGGCAGAGCCTCTGTGAGAGACGAGAGATCGAGCACCTTGATAGCAGGCAGATTGTCGATTATCTCCTTGACCTTGTCTGCGGCTATTCCGCCGGTAAGGGCGATTTCGGTCACATCAACGGCCTCCGACGGATCAATCACTTCGGCTTCGGAAGGCGTAAGAGTCGCACTGTTTACCGGCACGGCATAAACATTGACAGTCAGGTCACTGTCAGTGACATCGATATTATACCACCCTTCGTCGTCGGCCGACACCACACTTTCGCCAATCTTTACCATCGGGCGCAGCTGGGCGGCATCTACGTTATTAAGTTGCACTTTGAAGCGCACTGATGAATTCTCATGGACGCCCTGCAGCACGGGAGCAGTAGCATCGTAATAATTGAAGCTCTCGAAATCAGTAGCGGCTTCGCCAAGCGACTCATTATTGCGCACTTCGGGGGCAATCTTAAGACTGGCCGAAGCACAGTTGAAAGTCACGTTATAGAGATATACCACATCCAGCTTATGATCTCCGACCAGATCCTTACGGGCCAAATCATTGGGATTATAATATGTAAGCGTCACAGCGCCGTCATCTCCGATTCTGTCATCCGGGAGCAATTTGCCGTTGTCATACACCTTGAATTGTCTGGAAGCATCGAAGGGGTCAACGCCTTCCGGCCTGACGGCGGCACTGTTTTTTACTGCTACATACAGCTTGCCGCTAAAGTCAAGACTGCGTTGTGAAACATTGTCGCCGAGGAATGAAATGACCTTGGTGGGATCAAATTTTGCGTCAGGCGCAAAACAACGTGTCACATCATAATTGACTCCGTAGACAGGATAGTCATAGACGATATTGAAATTATTGTATTTCCACCCGTTAGTCCAGCCATTGCTGTTAAAAAGATCATCTGTTACATGAGATGTAGTATAAACCTGATAATACTCCGGTTTTACAACTACTGTGACTTTGTCCGGATTTGAAAGGCCAAGATTATTGGGATAATATGAAGGCGTATTGCCGGTTCCTGAAGTTGCGCCGTTGAAATCCAGATGATGAACCTTCCCGTCCTTCGGAGCCGCATAGCAATACAAGGCCACAAGATTGTTACATCCTGTGAAGCAATTGGGTTTCAGACCTCCCTGATGGGGTCTGTCTTTCCCATTTACAGGAGCTGTATCATCGTTATAGAGATCAAGAGGCAATTCAAGTTCTGTAATCTGAGAGCAACCGATAAGCGCGCTTGCGCCAATTCGCCGCACTGATGTCGGGAATTTCAGATTCTTGAGTTTGATATTTGCCGTTGACGAAGAACTCGTACTACAGAACGCCTCGGCCGGGAACTCATTCGCCGGATAGGACGACGATCCCGATCTGTCGGCGACAATTGTCGCGCCCGAAAGGTCAAGCGACACCACGGTCTTCCATGCCTCGCTCTGCTTGAATAGGTTAAAGTCGGTGTTATCGATATTGCCTGTCACCACCACTTTCGGACGTAGAGCGGCAATGCGCTCGGCCTGCAGAGTCTTGTTGTTTGGATCCCAGAGGCGCTCGCCGGGCTGAAGGTCAAAGACAGCAGCCTCAAGCTCATCGGGCGCTATAACCCTGATGTCAAAGTCAAGGTCTTCCTTGGCGATAAACGAATAGCTGACCGACTTTGACTCTTTGGCATAAGGTTTGCCGTTGACAAGCATAGTTATGACATTGGCGGCCGACTTGGGCGTAATCTTGAAAGTAAGGTCGCGCCCGCGGACGGCTGAGGCCACAAATCCTGAAAGATTGGCTTTCTCTTCGATGCCCTCGGGCACAGTGAAGTTATAGACGGGCGTCGTGTTATTGAGAGCCGGAAGCGCTGCGACGACATTCTCGTTAGCGCCGTCTACAAACTTCCACGTCTTTTTGTCGTGCGACGTGACGAGACGAATCACATTGCCCTCGCGCACAGTCGACTCCTTGACGCAACAGGTGATTGTCATCTTCTGAGAAACGCCAGGCGCCGCGTTTGCAAAGAGGGTTACAGGTGAGATAAACTCTTTGATACGTCCGTCGGCCGTAGCGAGGACTGCCGCCCAAAAACGCTGTTCTCCGGCTATGAAAGCATTCGCTCTGATTGTGAAAGTCACGCCGGGAAGCACATTTACAACATCAGTTAAAAGGCCCACACTGCCCGTGGCGTCTGTGAGTTCCCATTCTGACGCATACTGGCTGACCGCCATCGGCTCGACAAGGTCGAAGTGTATGATGGTACCTGCGGTGATGGTTGTCGAGTAGTTGCCTTCGGCATCGGGTTTGAGCAAAGTCGCGTTGGCGTATACATCCATGCGGTTATCGTCATCAGCGGTATGTTCTGCCTTGAAGACGACTTTTGTGCCTGACGCATAGCGGCCCGCCTCGGTATCACAGGTAAATTTGACATCAGGGTCTTCCATTACGGCAAACGCAAAGTCTTTGGCCGTCGGGAACTCCTGCTTGTCCTGCCACGGACAGGTAAATGTCACGCCGGCGTCGATGTCAGGCTGATTCCAGTATTTATTCTGCTTGTAAGTGCCTGCCGCGCCCATATTGACACAGTGGACAGTTCGGTCTGACGGAGTTCCGCGGAAAACACACCAGTTTACAAAAGCAGGCGTAGGATTGAGCACCCACACATCTTTGAGCGCTGACGAACCGTTGAAGACATTATACTCATAGGTATTGACTGCCGCCGGTATTACGATACTGGTGATGCCGCACGAGCGGAAGCAGCCGTTGTTGAGACGGTTGACGCTGGCGGGAAGAATCACCTCCTTAAGACTCCACAGATTACGGAAAGCCTCGCGGGGCACGGCATTGGCCTGATTGGTACCGTTGGCGGCGATCGTGACACCCGACAGGTCGAGACGTGTGAGCTTCATACTGCTCTTCATGAAAGCGAAGTCACGCGCATCGATTGTGCCGAAGAGAGTGAGGTCTTTGATGACGCCGGCATCGGCTGCCGGGATTACAGACTCGAGTGTACCGGGCTGACCGACCCAGACACTGCGTTTCTCTCTCACCTCTGACGCGGCCTGAACGTAGACAGCTATCTCCTGGTCTTCTACAACATTGTTTATAGTATATGTATAGTTGCCGCCGGCCGTGAGCAGATAGCCGTTGGCTTTTACGGTCACGACATCCCGCTCGGGAGACTCGGGCTCAACCCTGAAGCTGTAATTCCAGCCCTTTATTACTTTGTTGTCGCCGGTAAAGGCGGCTCCGGCGAGCGCTCCGGGCGTGGTGACTGTGAAATACTGCGGCACGGCGCCCTTGGCTGGTATTTCGTTGACAGTGACAAGTTCGCCGGCCATCGGCAGCCATGTCTCCCCGTTGTCGGTGCTGGTGGCCATGCGTATCATGTCGCCGTCAGCCACACCGATATCTTCGGGCAGACGGCATGTATAGGCCACTGTGGCGGCGGGATAAAGAGCCATGCCGTTGAGTGTAATGCCGTCAATCTTGCTCAACACACACTTGAAAGAGCCTGCGGCATCGAAGAGTGCCACGGCAAATTTACCTGAAAACTTGTCGTAGCTGAGGTTCTTGATATTACCGACACGCACGACAAACTCCTTGCCCGAGACAAGATCGCCCGCGAGGTCTGAACTCATACCCGGCTGACGCCCGTCTGCAGTTATATGCAGCGGCGACCATGACGTATTGTTGCCGTTGCCGGGCTTGATATTATATATGATGGTCGTGAGATTGTTGAAACTGTGCGACTGACTTACTGTCGGATTAAGGGCCGTGCTCGCATACCAGCCCCCGTTATAGTTGCCGTCGGCACCGCCCCAGCCCCAGTTGACGTGTATCATCCGGGTCAGAGGATCATAGCCGTCCACCACAAATGCGTGGCCCGACGTCACGTCCTGGCCGCAATAGAGCACGGGGCGTTTTTCTCGTATCTCATTCTCGACAAGAAAATCAAACTCTGCCTGCGTGGCTGTCTCCGAGCGTTTCTTGTATGAGACACCCGGGTCATAACCGAAGTAATTGACCAGAGCCGCCGGCACTTTAACCTCATAGGCGCTTGAGCCCGAGTAGCCGAACTGTGTGCCTATACTTGCAGCCGTATGGTAGATCAGCGTCGACACCGCCTCGGCCTCGGCCTCTGTGTAGCCGGAGCGATAGGCATCCATGCGCATGTTGTCCCAGTCATAAGCCACATCAAAGCTGACCCCGTTGTAGCTGCCTGTACCCCTTACGGGATATTCATGATACTTCATTATCATCGCCATGGCCGTACCGACGCAGCCCGTGAGAGCATGTCCCGGTATATGATTATTGAACGGCGCTTCCTGACGCCACTGCGGTGTCTCGAGCAGAATCCGCTCGTTGCTGCCGGCGACACGCCTTACCTGCCGGCGCCGGTCGGCCTGCGACACAGGACGCTGAAGCCCCGGGGCGGCCTTAATCTCGTTTTCGAGGCCATGCATCATCCACCTCATTGCAGGTGGGACGGCCGAAACGTCGTAACGTCCTTCAAGTGAATAACCCAGTACTGGAGTCGTACAATCATCAGCCGAAATGATGATGTAACCGCGACCGTCATGGGAGTTGAACACATAATAGAGCGGATGAGATGCCGTGCCGCATGTATACGCGAGCTCAAGGGCATCTGCCGAAGCCAATCTGCCCTGACTGCTTTCACTAAAGAAATCTGCAGCCAGCTGCTTGGCGTTGTCCACCGACACAACATCAGCATGTGCGACTGTGGCGACACATGCGATCAGGGGGAAAATTAGCTTTTTCGAGTAATGAACTGACATAACTTTTTTGTTAATTTTCGCTGTTGATTTACTAAAAAATATTATTTGAATATTATTAAAATATTATTTACGTTGCATCTTCACTCAAGAGTAACCACACTTAGAATCAACAAGTTTGCCTTGATAGCCTTTTGGGCTGCAAAGTTAAACAAATATTTTTAAATTAAAAATTATTAATGTTTTTTGATACACATTCTTATATTATGGCATTTTTTCGTCATTTTCAATATCACAACTGAAGTTTTTTACTAATTTTGCTCTTGTTATATCAAATTTCAGATTTATCAGTTGTTTTCTATGAAAAAGCTTTACTCTTTTGCTGCGGTATTGTGTATGACACTTACCGCACACGCTGAAATCAATGTTGTGCCGAATCTTTCGGCCACATCTTATCAGAATCAGGTTGCGGTCAAGGTCGCAGAGGCCGAAGCAACCGCCGAAGACGCCACCGTCTGGGGCGACTGGCAGAATCTCGGCACAGCCTCGGTCACTTATTGCGGCGCACCCTACTCGGGCACAAAGACCGGCGCGCCGATGTGGCGCCGAGACGCCGCCGACGGCTCGAAGCACATCCAGTATCGCATCGACGGCTACCTCTTCTCTAACATCGACGGCGTCGAAGCCCGTCCTCTTGTCATCGACATCGTTGACGATAACCTCTATGTCTATCCGCAGGAACTCCCGGCCCTTGATATCAAAGATCAGGCAGGCAACAAAGTCGAGCGTTCGCTATCGGTAGTCGACTATGCCACCGCAACCGAGAACGATGTCTACCGCGTCATGTATCACTTCGACACAGACAAGAACTTCTTTGAAATATGGCTCTGCTACTATTTCAGCGACAACGGCGAGGTTGTCAACCAGCAATATATCGAAACAATCACCTCTGAAGCCGCACAGACTGTAGAATTGCCGTCGTTCATGGCTTTCGGCGGCGAGAACGGCATAGGTTTTCTGCCCGCAGAAAGCTCGGCTGAAACCTTCATGCTCGAGTATGCTATCGAAAAAGGCTCCGGCTCCGACGCCGAAGGCAAATCACTGGCTGACCGTCTCGAAGCCAAAGACCAGTCGCTGATGATAATGTCGCAGATGGCCGGCAAAATCATGGTCGCTCCGGCCGAGGGGCCCGGACGCTATACCATCGCCGTGGCCGCATACGACATCAACGAGAAACTGCTTGGCACCTCGACATGCAAAATCTACTGGATGCCTGTCGAGTCATGGAACTGGGAAAGCCTTGGCGAAGCCGAAGTCACCGAAAATTTCCTCGCCGATGTCTACGGATTTGAATCTCCCACATATAAGGTCGAGATACAGAAGAGCGTCGCTACTCCGGGCCTCTACCGCCTCGTCAACCTTTACGGCGACACATACCCCTATGCAGAGGCCATTACCGAACGCACTGTCGATTTCACCCACTACACTTATATCCACTGCGAGGATCCGGCCCACTGTTACGTCGAAGAGACAACCGCAGGCATCATCATGGATGCGAGCGGTGAGATATTCATCGGTTCGACACCTCAATATTACTCGTTTGCCTACGGATACCCCGTCGAGATGATTGCCGAAATGATGCCCGAGGCCTTCGGCACACTCAGCGACGGCGTCATCACATTCCCCGCCGGCACCCTGATGGCCACCGCCACAGTCCTGCTCGACAACGGCTACGACTGGCTCGCTGTCGGCAGTCAGGGAGCGTTTAAAATTATACTCCCCGACAAAGACGGCGTAGCCGACATCACCGCCGTCGACAATGCTCCTGCCGAATACTATAACCTTCAGGGCATACGCGTCGACAATCCCGTCCCCGGCACCCTCTATATCAGACGCCAAGGCTCAGAAACCACAAAAATTGTCTATTAACTGCAACAGCAGCATGCCCCGTTAAAAACTTCATCCCCCCGAAAGTCTCTGTCAGGGCTTTCGGGGGGATGGCTGTATTGTAGATGACCGGAGGTCAGTCGACTTTTCTGAACTGGTCTTTGCCTACGCCGCAGAGCGGACATACCCAGTCGTCGGGGAGATCGGCAAAAGCTGTGCCGGGTTCGATACCGTTGTCGGGATCACCAATCGCGGGGTCATATACCCAGTCGCATACTTCACAAATATATTTATCCATAGTCATTTAGTTTTTTATTTGTTATTGATAAGAGTTGCTATATCGTTCTCGACAGTCGAGATTGTGCCGATGTTGAATTTTTCCTGAAGCACCTTCAGTATGTCAGGCGTAAAGAAAGCGGGAAGGGTCGGACCGGTATGAATATCAGTGACACCCAGTGACAGAAGGGCAAGCAGAACTATCACAGCCTTCTGCTCATACCATGCGATATTGTAGACAATCGGCAGATTGTTGATGCTCCCGACTTTGAAAGCGTCTTTGAGCGCCATGGCGATGCGCACGAGCGAATATGAGTCGTTGCACTGGCCTGCGTCAAGCACACGCGGGACACCCTCGATATCGCCCAACGGAAGTTTGTTGTAACGGTATTTTGCACATCCGGCGGTCAGGATTACGCAGTCTTCGGGGAGGGCTTCGGCAAAGCGGGTGTAATAGTCTCGCGAGGGGAACCGGCCGTCACATCCGGCCATGACGAAGAACTTCCGGATAGCTCCACTCTTAACGGCTTCTACCACTTGATCTGCCAGTGCAATGACTTGTGCATGAGCAAAACCACCTACAATTTTACCACTTTCTATTGCTACGGGCGGTTGACAACGTTTGGCATGTTCGATGATGGCAGAGAAATCTTTTTGACTCCCTTTTTCGGGTTCGGGAATGTAAGTAGCACCTTCCAGGCCACAAGCACCGGTGATGTAGATACGATCTTTGTAACTGGCGTCCGGACGGGGAGGAACAATACAATTACTGGTAAACAGTATAGGGCCGTTGAAACTTTCAAATTCCTCTTTT
>USIN01000061.1 GCA_900554715.1 uncultured Bacteroidales bacterium | reverse complement strand
TCCCGAGAACAACGCCATCGGCTTCGAGGCCGGCGTCGGCATCTTCGGCCAGCAGGCGATTCCGACCGTCATAATGCTGTTTTTCGCATGGCCCGTGCTTCTCACACAGATCTGGGGCTTGGTTCAGCAATCAAATCTCGACGACAAGGCTCTTGCCGCCGCTCAGGCCGTCATATACGAACATCATGGCAACACTCACGCCGCCGAAGCCCCGGCTGCACAATCCACTGCCGCCACCGGCCGTCGGTTCTGCACAAACTGCGGCTCACAGCTTCCCGCCGATGCCCGCTTCTGTTCAAACTGCGGTTCTCCGCTAAACTGATTCGGCAGACAAGAATATCATCACCAAAGCTTTTTGTGGACTCTTTTGTGGACTAAAAATCCAAAAAAGAATCCCAAAGTTTTGCCACGTTAATAATTATGCTTAAATTTGCAGGCCATTACTCAATTTCACGCCTTACCAGCGGGAAACATCAACCGATAAAATAAAAACTCAGATAAAAAATGAAAAAAGATCTTCATCCCTCAAATTATCGCGAAGTAGTTTTCAAAGACATGTCTAACGACGAAATCTTTATCACTCGTTCGACTGTCGCATCTAAAGAAACTATCGAAATCGACGGCAAAGAATATCCTCTGGTCAAGCTTGAAATCACCAGCTCGTCTCACCCCTTCTTCACCGGCAAACAGAAACTCGTCGACACCGCCGGCCGCGTAGACAAGTTCATGAGCCGTTACGGCAACCGCCTCAAAAAATAATTCGAGGATTTAAAGCGACTTTTCAAACATAACATGCGTCGGCTCAATCTTTTTGGGCCGACGTTTTGTTGTTTATCACAACCGCCGCAATGTGTCATGGAGATTAAAATCAAAAATATGGTCTGCCGCCACTGCGTCGCCGCTGTCACCGGCGCGCTCCACGACCTCGGCCTCGACGTAAAGGAGGTCACACTCGGCCGTGCTGTCATCGGCGAGGACAGCCTCGGCACATCGGCACTCGACCGGCTCGACAATGCCCTCCGCGACCTCGGCTTCGAACGCATAACCGGCCACGACGACGAAATCGTCGACATCATAAAACACACCATCAACAGCCACATCGCCGAGGGCGACAGCTGCCGGTTCAATCTGTCGGCCTGCATAGAGAAGAACCTCCCCGTGAGCTATGACACGGCCAGCCGTATATTCTCGCAAATCGAAGGCCGCACTATCGAAAAATACTATAACGCCTGCAAGATCGAGAGAGTCAAGGAATTACTCGGCTACGGCAACATGACTCTCGGAGATATCGCTTTCGAGACAGGCTACTCGAGCACAGCCCATCTGTCGCGTCGCTTCAAGGAAGTCACAGGCATGACACCGACCGAATATCTCAAAAGCGGCATCACCCGCAAGGGCATCAACGAGATCTGACCGGAATCATGCAACTCCACGCCGGAAAGGTGTAACGCCGGCGCCACCGCGATGTGTTAATTTTGCATCGTAAAACAAACGGCTAAAATACAGCATAACACATATGAGCGTTACACATTTTTTCAACTCACTCCTTGCCATACTCAACGAGATGTCGCCCTATATACTTCTGGGCTTCATCATCGCGGGCATTCTTCACGTCTTCATACGCCCCGAGGCCATGAGCCGCCATCTCGCCGGCCGCGGCTGGGGCCCTGTCGTCCGCGCCGCCCTCTACGGCATTCCCCTGCCCCTCTGTTCATGCGGCGTGCTGCCGACAGCCGTGTCGCTGCGGCGACGCGGAGCCTCGAAAGGCGCCACGACCTCGTTTCTGATAGCGACTCCGCAGACCGGTGTCGACTCCATTGCAGCGACATATTCTCTTCTGGGTCTTCCTTTCGCGATACTGCGTCCCGTGGCAGCGCTCGTCGGAGCAGCTGTCGGCGGCCGTGCGGTCGACGTCGCCACCAAAGACGAAGCCGACTGCGACAGCTGCAGCATCGACGCCGCCGATACTGCGACCCGGCGCTCATTCCCGGCAAAAGTCCTCGAAGCACTGCGCTACGGCCTTGTCGACATGGTCGGCAACGTTGGCAAATGGCTTGTCATAGGCCTTATAGTGGCCGCGATAATAACGGTTTTCGTCCCTGACGAACTGCTGCTATCGCTCAACCGCTATCCCGTCGTAGCCATGCTTGTCATGGTAGCAATTGCCGTGCCGATGTACATCTGCGCCACCGGCTCCATACCCATCGCCCTATCGCTCATGCTCAAAGGTCTGTCCCCCGGCACAGCCTTCGTGCTGCTCATGGCCGGACCGGCCGCAAACTTTGCATCAGTGATAATACTCTCCCGCACACAGGGCAAGCGCGCCACCGCAATCTATCTCGCCTCGGTCATCGTCACAGCCCTCTGCTTCGGTCTGATGATAGATTTTCTCTTGCCGCGCGACTGGTTTATCCCGTCTGCCGCAGGCATCTCCGGTCACTGCCATGACACCGCTTTCCCACTCTTCGAGACAATATGCAGCGCCCTGCTCGTCAGTCTGCTCATCTATACGTCAATCAAAACCTATATCAACAACAAAAAACAAACCACCACAACCATGACAAAAGAATATCATATCAAAGGCATGTCGTGCGGTCACTGCAAGGCCACAGTCGAAAAACATATAGCCGCCGTCCCTTCGGTGACATCGGTCAGCGTCGACCTCGCCAAAGGCATCGCCTATGTCGAAGGCACAGCTTCTGACGCCGACATCATCAAGGCCGTCGAACTCGCCGGCTTCGAAATGGCCTGAACAGGTCCCATTAGTATTCGATACAACGCCATATAATCCTTTAGAATCGGATTGTATGGCGTTTTTATTTCTATACTTTCGGCTCGCTGTTTATCTGTACCCTTATTTTCACGGCTCCCCCGCTACGTTTATAGGTCTGGCCATTGTATTCGACTTCTTCAAGGATAACCGAACCGCCCGTGACAGCCGGAGGCCGGTTGGCGATATATCTGATGAAGCACCTTAGCGATACTTTCAGTCTGCCTAACCTGACAGTCATCCTTGAAATACCTGAAGCCTCACGCTTGTCTTTCGACCATTTCATATCATTTTGGTCAGGTAGATCGGCGTCAAAACACAAACGGTTGTTTTTGATATCAAACTTGATAACCGTATGCGAATTATCGCCTTCAATTTTAATTTTATTGATGAACGACTTATCGTTTAAAATGCTCTCACCAAAAGCGTTAACATATTCGATTTCAATTCTGCACGATTTCGTACCTGCTTCAAGCGGTATATATTCATTCTTGCTGCATGAAGACAAAAGGAGGGCTGAGATAAGCGCGATAACGCTTATCCCGATAAACTTGTATTTCATTATCTATATTTGTTATTTGATTGTTTTATTCAGAAGTCAAAGCCGAGACGCAGGGTGAAGCCGGCGAGAGCGCGGTGTTCGACCCGATAAGCTTGATGCTGGTATCCGTCCGGATCAATCCAGCCGCTGTCTGAGTAATCATAAGTTTTGTAGCACTGCAATGTCATGCCTACAGCAAGATTGATACCGACCTTACGCCCCCAGTTGAAACGATAGCCCACCATAGGTTGCAATCTGAATCCGCCGTCGCTGCATACCGCCCATCCGACACGCATGTCGGCGAAAGGCGTGAAGCGTCCGAATTTCAGGTCGGTTCTGACGTCGGCGAAAACAGGCAGATAGACCGACGACGCCGTGGCATTGTTGGCCAGCTCGAAACCTGCGCCGACAAAGAGTTCGGGAATAATCTGATAACCGTGCACGGTTGAGAGACCATAGTGGTTTGCCGTGACTTTCCAGTCATCGCCGATTGATTCTGAAAATGTCGACCACGCGAAGTCGATGAAACCGCGGTAGCCGCGCGAAGGCTGCCGCGCCGACAGGGTCAGTGAGAGGAAGATGACGCCGATGATACTTAATGATAGCTTTTTCATTTGTCTTGATTTTGTAGATTATTGAGGGTTTCCATTATAAAATCGTGCAGATCGACAGCACGCGTCGTGCGGGCGCGGGCAGCCACTACTCCGGCTCCCGTCGAGACATTGCTGCAGCTGATTATGGCGTCGGCAAAACCTATGTCGCCGAGCGAGCCGATAAAGCCGTTGTCGACCTGCCAGTCGTAGATGAGCCAGTCATAATATGACTTCGATATATTGTCGACCGAGACCTCGACAGTCGGATGAAAGTAGTCTTCCGCCGGATCATATCCCGACCATAAATAAAAACTACAGTTGTTATAAACGGCTTTCAGAGGATAGCTCTTGCCTGCGAACCGCCGGTCAGAGAAGACACTGAAGCCCCACGCGTCGCTGCCCATGATTGATTCAAAAGCACTGATGTGCTCCGAGAAGAGCGGTTCGGCGTCATAGTCGAGGTTGCCGACGCTGAAATTACGGCCTGTCTCATGCGTCCCATCATAGTCGGGAAAACGGCTCGCCCAGTCGAAGACAAAATAATTTGTAGCCTTGTCGACATCGGCTATGCCGAGGGTGACGTCAAGCCTGAAAGACAAGTCTACGGCATAGCTGCCGTCTCCGTTGTCCATAAACCATGCCGACGTCACAACCGGCGCATGCGTCACATCTGTGATTGTCGGCGGCGCAGGCACCGTGACCTCAGCCGTAGCCTCGCCATAGCGTTCTGAACGTGCGGTGATTTTCACACGGTCGCCGCTCGCGGGTGCATAGACCGATCTGAACACCCGGCGGGTCGTCTCCTCGCCCGTAAACCGGTCTGTCTCGATTATCTCCTGAAAAACAAGATTTTCGATAAACTCGTCGTTGACATACAGTGCCACGGCAGCATCGCCGACAGTCGGATCGGCAACAGGCTTTGAATAGCGCCAAGTGTGGGTGACCGACAGCTCGAACGGTTGGCCGGCGGTAATCATCGCATTGAGACACAACACCGACGCTTGGTCGGTCTCGGGCTCGAAATCTTTCATACAGCCGCTAAGAGTCATCAGCGCCGCAATTGATATTATATATCGTCTTAGAATTTCCATGTATATGATATTGACGGGATTATTGGCAGAAGTCTGACCTGCTGGAAAACACGGCGCCCGTTGTTTTTCTCGTGACGGCGCACTGCGACGACATTCATGTTGCAATAGGCGTTGAAGAAACTGAATGTCCAGAAGCCGCGGCGGGTATGTCTGACAAAGCCAAGGTCGAGACGGTGATAGAACGGCAGCCGGTAGTTGTTGAGCGATGTCACCAGCGGCACATCGTTTCCTGCGCCGTTGAAGTCGGGCGACTGCCAGACCTCGGTCGGCAGTGTGAACCGGTTGCCGCTCATGCCTGTCCATGCGGCGTTGATTTCCCATTTGTCACTGACACGCCAGTTGACAGCGATATTGATTTTGTACCGGTTATCGAAACGCACCGGATATGTGCGTCCGCCGTTGCGGGCATCGAATGTGCGGTCGGCCCACATCAGCGAGTATGCGATATGACCTGTGAAGCGGCCGGCCTCCTTCGCGGCTCTGAAATCAAGACCGCGGGCTGTGCCCCTGCCTGCCGTCAGACTTGCCGCCCAGTCGGTGTCGGGAGCCGCGAGATAGTAGTCATCGCGATAGTCGATGAGATTGTCGAGCCATTTATAATAGGCCTCGGCTGAGAGAGTGTAGTGTCCGCCTACGAGCCAATAGTATCCGGCCGCAATCTTGTCGCTCGTCTGCGGTTTGAACGAGCCGGTTATCGGCACCCAGCGATCGGTCGGCAGAGAGATATAGCTCTGCGTCAGCTGATGGACATACTGCACGGCTCTTGCGTATGACAGTTTCAGCGACATATCCTGCGCCACGTTATATCTCAGCGAAAGACGCGGCGAGACACCCGTATGGATATGGCCGTCGATGTCAAAAAGACTCAAATGCACTCCGGCGCTCAGACGCAGGCGCCCGCTGACACGCCAGTCGTCATTGATATAGACATTGGCTTCATTGGCACGGCAGGTCAGCGCGCTGTCGGCCGACGAGGTTTCGAGACGGTCGGTGATGACACGCCGGCGGCTTTTCGAGGGCAGAAAAGAGTGACGCGTATAGCTGCCGCCGAACGTGACACGGTGGTCTGACGCCGGACGCCAGTCGAAGTCGCCCTTCACGATCCAGTCGCTGATATTATTGTCAGAGCGGTTGATGTCGCGCGTAAACGATATGATTTCGCCGTTCTCGCGGTAATCGTCATACCAGTCGTGTTTCAATGCCGACGCATAGCGCGTGTATGCGGCGTTGAACTCGCCGAAAATCACGGGAGAGAATACATAACGCCATCCCGCCGACGCCACGAGGTTGCCCCAGCGCATGTCTACTCGCTCGTTGTCGTAGTAGACCGTTGTCTCGGTCAGAGTCGACTTAGACCGTGTCTTGAGCATGTCGTCGCCATAGTAGACCGTCAGCGACGCGCGAGAACGAGGCGAGAAGTTATGCGTCAGCTTGGCGTTGAGATCGGTAAACGCATACCGCATCGTCAGTTTATCATCACTGTCGATATTTGACAGCGCAAATATCGGCGCCATAATCAGGTCGAACCACGAGCGTCTCACAGCCAGCGAATATGACGTTTTGCCTCTGACTATCGGACCGTCGATATTGAACGCCCCTGAGATAAGTCCGAGACGCGCCGAACCGTGGTGTGATTCGAGCGAACCGTCCTTTGTGTGCACATCTATAAACGACGACAGGCGTCCGTCATATCGGGCCGGGAACGATGATTTATAGAAGTCGACATTCCTCACGGCCTCGGTGTTGAAGGCCGAAAACAAGCCTCCGAAATGATTCACCTGATAGAGGGGTATATTGTCGAGCATATAAAGGTTCTCGTCGGCATTGCCGCCATGGACATACATCCCGGCGAAGCCTTCGACACCGGCCGACACACCCGGCTGCAGCTGCAGCGATTTGATGATATCGGCCTCGCCGAAAACGACAGGAGTGTTTTTTATCGCCGCGGGCGACAGGTTGTAGCTGCCGACTTCGGCGCTCTCGACTGCTAGGGCATTATTGCGCGAGCCGATGACAATGAGTTCGTCAAGTTCGGTCGATGCAGACAGCTCGAAGTCGAGGGTCGTGTCACGCGACAGGTCGGTCTCTCCCGTAGTGAGAGATTTAAGCCCGGGGAATGAAGCGGTCACCGTCGTCATGCCGGCATCGACCGTCAGCGAATAGAAGCCTTGGGCGTTGGTCGTCGTCGCCGTGCCCGAAGCGTTGTCTCTGACGACTGCGCCCGCGACAGCCTCGCGCGAACCGCTCTCGACGACAAATCCGCTCAGTGTCACCGTCGGGCGGCGCTGTTTCTTGCTCCGCATCAGCACGACGTTGTCACCCTTTATCTTATATTCGATACCATGACCGGCAAACATACGGTCGAGCACCTTTTCGAGCGGACAGTCTTTGGCGTCGACACTGACCTCGACACCTTTGAGCAGATCAGAGGCATAGACGAAATTCAGGCCTGTCTGAGCCATGATGCGGGCGAACACCGTCGCCGCATCGGCCTTCACCGCTCTGACCGTCACATTCGCCGCAGCGACATTCTGCCAGCAGACTATCGCCGCGGCAAGGACAATGATTCTTAATACTCTTATCATCACTATCATCGCTCGACGGTCAGACTGATATCAAGCAGTTGGTTTATCGTCTCTACCAGGCTGTCGACATCGCCTTCATAGCTCAGTGTCAGGCGGTAATCGCCTTCGGGCCGGTTTGTGACAGTGACGCCGTAGACTCGCTCGATTTCGGCTATGACCTCACTCAGCGGCGCGTCGGTGAATTCAATCTTTCTGACGTCGCCCTTATGTGCGGGAGCTACCGTTTTTTCAGTAACCCCGGGCTTGTCTGCAGTCGGTCTGTCGGTAAACTGCGGCACAACGAAAGTCAGCACACAGGCCGACACTGTCAGCACAGCGCCGACGATGACCGCAGCGGCAGCGCGGCGGTTGAGTCCCCAAATGGCGCCATGACCAATGCCGAGACTTTGCCATGCGCGGCGCTCAGAGAACGCCCCGGGGCGGTAATGCTCGGCGACAAACTGCGCTGAATCTTCAAAATCTTTTTTACTTGTCATAGCAAATGTGATGATGTTTTACCCCTATGACAGTCTACCCCGCAAAAACCCCTATCCCGTTTCGATTTTTATGAAAAATAATCAAAGAAAAGGCAGAAAAAAGACTTTTCGGCCTGCCATCGGCGCAAGAGCGTCACGCAACTGCCTGTAAGCCTTCGTCATCTGATTTTCGACAGTCTTCACCGAAATACCGAGTTCTTCGGCAATCTCGCTGTTTGAAAAACCGTCGCGCTTGCTCATCAGAAACACCTCGCGGCAACGCGGAGGCAGAGCGTCGACAGCACGCCACAGAGCAGCATCGCGTTCGGAGGTCGAAATCGTCTCGTCGCTGACGTCAGGCGTCTCGTCAAGACTCTGCTGCTGCACTTTAGCACCCGCCCGACTTATGACCTCATTATGGACAGCACGATACATATAGGGCTTCATATCGGCGATGACGACACCCTGCGACAGCAACTGCCACACACGGGCAAAAGCCTCCTGCACGGCGTCTTCGGCATCATCAGTGTCGCCGCACAGACGCAAAGCATACATTGACAGAGGCAGATAGAGGCGCTTGAACCATATTTCAAACTCGCGGCTTGTCATCACCCCGCAAAGTTACAACATTAGTCTGGAATAATATGCGTTTTTCAAACGCAAAGCATCAGTCATCGCACCGCGCATGCCGAAGCCTGGAGCCGTAGTTCCATACGGCGGCAAGCCGCCGGCACAAGGACAAATTTGATAACTCGGCCTCGAAGAGGCGAGCGAGGCCGCGCTTTAGTCAGTGCCGCCGCTACGCGGCTCACTTGCGGCAATTGCCATGTTACAC
>USIN01000060.1 GCA_900554715.1 uncultured Bacteroidales bacterium | reverse complement strand
TTTAACGACTACGGCGAATTGAGCGGCCGCAGCCTCGACGACATGATGGCCGGCGACACCGCGCGACGCACCATAGCGCTGACGATGACGCTCACGCCTCTGCCCGACGGCCGCATCGCCCTCAGCGTCGCCGACACCCGGGGCAACGAGATCACCGCCACAGCCGAAGCCCCTTTGGAGACAGCCCGCGGCGACCAGCGCGAACCCCGGAAACGCGTGCTCTCGAAACTGGGCGACACCGTCTACACCCTCGAATCGCTCGACGACCGCCTCGGCGACCGCTTCATACCGGCGTCGGCCCTGACGGCCCTGCGCCGGCGCGCCATCGCCCTGCTCGATTCCTCGCAGCTGATGCGCTACCGCCGCGAACAGCGGCGCCGCCCGGCCGAGAACGCCACCGAAGCCCCACGGAGCGTCGGATACGAGGCCAATGTCGCCAACCGGCGCGCCGCCCGCTTCTACAAAGACCATAACATCACCGTCAGCCGCAAGGCTCTCGAAGTCGACCGTCCGCGTGCCGGCGAAGAGATACGCGTGATGACGACGCGCTACTGCCTGCGCCGCGAACTCGGCTGCTGTCTGCGCCACGAGTCGGCAACAAAACTGCCCCGCGAGTTGTTTCTTTTATCAGGTAACAACCGCTACCGCCTCGACTTCGACTGCCGCAACTGCGAAATGCACGTCGTCAGAGTTGCAGAAAACGCCGAAATCAGTTAACTTTGCCGCATAAATTCATCACTGACACAAACTAATATGGATAACCAGCCCGAAAACATAAACGACCGCAACATAAACGAGTCAGTCACAGAGCGCAAGCCTGCCGGACGCAAAGGCCTCGTATGGCTCATCGCCGCAGCCGCCGTCATGATTATCGCCGGTGTCATATTCGGCATATCGGCCTACCGCAACAACAAGGCCCTCGAAGACGCCCAGAACGAAAAAGAACAGCTGATGCTCGACATGGAGAAACTTCAGCTCGACCGCGACTTCGACGACCTCAACCGCGAGTTCGCCCAGTTTGAGAACTCACGCTCGCTCATCATGGACGACTCTGTCAAACGCGCCCTCACAGAAAAATACGAGACAGCCCGCCTGCAGGTCGAGGCTCTGCAGCAGGAACTTAAGAATCAGAAGCAGAAGAGCGCCGCCGAAATCGCCAAGCTCAAGAGCGAGATCGAGACCCTGCGCGCCCTCCTCCGCCACTACGTCGAGGAAATCAACCGCCTCAACCAGGAGAACGAGGCCCTGCGCACCGAAAACGCCCAGATCAAAGACCAGAACGCCCGCCTCAACGACAAGGTCGTCGAGACCTCGCGCCGCAACGAACAACTCAGCGAGCGCATGACCCTCGCCGAAAAGCTCAACGTCACCGGCCTGATGTTCAGCGCGCTCAACAAAAAGGGACGTCCCGAGAAAAAGATTCAGAAAGCGCGTCAGCTGATGGTGTCGTTCACGATACCGCAGAACAACTCGACACCCGTCGGCGAAAAGACCATCTATCTGCGCATCATCTCGCCCTCGGGCCAGCTGCTGGGCAACGGTGGCAGCTTCACATTCGAAGACGCCACGCTGCGCTGCACCTCGAAGAAGATAATCGAATATGCCGGCGAGGAAATAGGCGGCATCACAATCTACTGGGACATCGACACGGCCCTGACGCCCGGCGAATACACCGTCGAGCTCTTCGCCGACAACTACCGTCTGGCAAGCCGCTCGTTCGACGTCAAATAACACCCCGTCACCATGAGCGTGATTTCCGGACTATGGAACGACTGCTACAGCGCGGTAAACGGCATCGAAGTCAACACGGTGTCGTCGATCTACCGGCTGCTGCTGAGCATGCTTCTCGGCAGCGTCGTCGGCTATGAGCGCAAACGCAAGGGGCAGTCGGCCGGAGTGCGCACATTCTCGCTCATAGCCATGGGTGCCACGCTGGCGATGCTGCTGTCAATCTACGTTCCCCAGGAATATCTCGGACTCAAGAACGGCGACCCCGGCCGCATCGCGGCACAGGTCATCACCGGCATCGGCTTTCTCGGCGCCGGCGCCATAATACAGATGAAAGGGTCGGTGCGCGGCCTCACGACAGCCGCCGGAATCTGGATGGTGGCGACCATAGGCATGGCCGTCGGCGTCGGCATGTACTGGGTGTCGGTCGCAGCCACGGGGCTGATACTCTTCATACTCGTACAGCTCGAGCGCATCGAGCACCGCATCAGCCTCGGCTCGGAGTCACGCATCATACGCATCAAACTCGGCTGCATCCTCACCGACATCTCAAAATACCGCGAGGTGATGCACCGCCGTCACATCGACCTCAACAACTTCTTCGTCGAATATGACTACACCCTTGGCGAGACACGTCTCAACCTCGTCGTAATCGTCAAAGAAACGACAGACTACATCGAACTCTTCTCGGAGTTTGAAAAACTATATCCCACCCAGGCCATAACCCTCACAAACCAGCTAAACATCTGACACGACAGACATGAATATCGAAGGACTGATCTCAGACCTGGCCTTTATCCTCCTGCTCGGAGCGGCCGTCACCATCCTCTTCAAATGGATAAAGCAGCCCGTCGTGCTCGGCTATATCGTCGCCGGTTTTCTCGCAAGCCCCCATTTCACATACCTGCCGTCGGTGACGACCGAGGGCAATATCGATTTCTGGGCACAGATCGGCATCGTCGTGCTGCTCTTCTCGCTCGGTCTCGAATTCAGCTTCAGGAAACTCGTCAATTCGGGCGGCTCGGCCATCGTCACGGCCCTCATCATCGTCTCGGGCATGATGGGTGCCGGCTATGCCATAGGCCACGTGCTTGACTTCAACTATATCAACAGTCTCTTCCTCGGCGGCATGCTGTCGATGTCGTCGACGACCATAATCATCAAGGCATTCACAGATCTGGGACTGAGACAGCAGAAGTTTGCCTCGCAGGTGCTCGCCGTGCTCATCGTCGAAGACCTCTTCGCCGTGGTGATGATGGTGATACTGTCGTCAATCGCCGTCAACAACAGCGTCGAGGGCGTCGAAATGCTCTACAGCATCGGCAAACTCATCTTCTTCCTCGTAATCTGGTTTCTCACGGGCGTCTACATCCTGCCGAGCCTGCTCAACCGCTGGCGCCGCTTCCTCAACAACGAAACACTGCTGATCGTGTCGATGGGACTCTGCCTCGGCATGGCCGTCTTCTCGGTCTACTGCGGCTTCTCGCTCGCCCTCGGGGCGTTCGTGATGGGTTCGGTGCTCGCCGGCACAAGCTATGCAGAGCGCATCGAGAGCGTCGTCACCCCTGTCAAAGACCTCTTCGGGTCGGTGTTCTTCATCTCGGTGGGCATGATGGTGCGCCCCGACATACTCGCCGAATACTGGTGGCCGATACTCATCCTGTCGGCTGTCGTCATCTTCGGCATGCTCGTCACCGGCCAGACTCTCAAGGTCGCGATACAGTCTGGCTTCTCTCTCACACAGATAGGCGAGTTTGCCTTCATCATCGCCACTCTCGGCATGAGCCTCGGCGTGCTCAGGCCGACACTCTACCCCATCGTCGTGGCCGTGTCGGTCATCACGACTTTCCTCACGCCTTATTTCATCAAGATGGCACTGCCGGCCTATAATCTGGTCGAACGCCATCTGCCGGGCAAGCTGCGCTTCCTCATCGACCGCTATCAGAAAGAGGCGTCGAAAGACAACGCCGGCGGCAACCCCTGGCACGAGACCATCGCCAAATATCTGTGGCCCACGACAGTCTACGCAATAATACTCATCGGCATCGTCATCGTCTGCCAGCGCTATCTGCGCCCGTGGCTCGACGGTATCGCCGGCGACTGGGCCAACTTCATCTTCGTTCTGACAACCGTGGCGCTGATGTCGCCCTTCCTTATGGTTATGATGACGCCGCTGACGCGCTACGGCAGCACCGACCGCGGCCACGCCAACAACATACCGCGTCTGGTGATAACCATCTTCCGCTATGTCATCGCCCTGGGCTTCGTCTACTACACCGTCACGGCGGCCTATTCGGTCAAAGTGGGAGCATGGGCCTCGTTAGTCATCATCCTGGCGATAGCCCTCGTCTTCTCACACAAGCTGCGGAGCCGCATGTCGCGCATGGAATCGAAATTTTTCGACAACCTCAACGAACGCGAGCTGCGCCGCAGCGGCAAGAAAAACAATGTCGTCAACGACCTCCATCAGGCCTTCATGACCGTCGGCGCCGGATGCCGCTTCGTCGGCGAGCGGCTGGCCGACTCGAACCTGCGCCACCGCTTCGGCGTAAACGTCGTCAGCATCCAGCGCGGACAGAACGTCATACCCATCCCCGGCGGCAACAACCGCCTCTTTCCCGGCGACGTCATCGGCGTCATCGGCACAGACGAAGAACTCGAGGCGCTTCTGCCTGCCATCGAGGCCGAGCTGCCTCCCGAGAGCGGCGTGCGACCCGAAATCAGGCTCACGAGCATACTGCTGTCAGAGTCGTCGCCGCTTGTCGACCGCACACCCCTGTCATCGTCGCTGCGCGACAACTACAGCGCGATTGTCGTAGCCGTTCACCGCGGCGACGAGTTCATAGACTCAAATCCCAACCTTGTCTTCAGGCCCGGCGACATAATCTGGGCCGTCGGAGACGTCAAGAAACTAAACACCCTCAAATAAGCCAACAAATATCAAACCAATCATTATGAGCGACCAAAGATACAACATGCGCGGTGTCTCGGCATCGAAAGAAGACGTCCACAATGCCATTAAAAATGTCGACAAAGGCATTTTCCCCGGAGCATTCTGCAAGATTATCCCCGACATACTCGGCGGCGACAAAGAATACTGCAACATAATGCACGCCGACGGCGCGGGCACAAAATCGTCACTCGCATACGCCTACTGGCGCGAGACAGGCGACATGTCGGTGTGGAAAGGCATCGCCCAGGACGCGCTGATAATGAATATCGACGACCTGCTCTGCGTCGGCGCCACCGACGGCATACTCCTGTCGTCGACAATAGGCCGTAACAAAAACCTCATACCCGGCGAAGTCATCTCGGCCATCATCAACGGCACCGAGGAACTCCTCGCCGAGCTGCGCGCACTCGGCGTCGGCATCTGGTCGACCGGCGGCGAGACCGCCGACGTGGGCGACCTCGTGCGCACAATCATCGTCGACAGCACCGTCACCTGCCGCATGCGCCGCGACCGCGTCATCGACAACTCGAACATCAAGGCCGGCGACGTCATCGTGGGCCTCTCGTCATACGGCAAAGCTACCTACGAGAAAGAATACAACGGCGGCATGGGCAGCAACGGTCTGACATCGGCCCGCCACGACGTGTTCGCCAAATACATCGCCGAGAAATATCCCGAGACTTTCGACGCGGCCATACCATACGAACTCGTCTACTCGGGCAGCCGCCATCTCACCGACGCCGTCGACGGCATAGACCTCGACTTCGGCATAACCACGACCGACATGCGCGAGTCAGACCTCAACCGCGCCATGATGCGCACGGCACAGAAGACCATCGTATTGGCCGACTCGTCGAAATTCCGTCGCCGCGGCTTCAGCAAAATCGCCGACATCGAAGATATCGACGTGATAATCACCGACTCGAACATACCCGACAAAATCGCCCAGGCCATCGAAGACCGCGGCATAGAAATCAAGGTTGTCAATGTCTCTGACAAACATCTCAGTTTTGGCGGCATAACAGTGCCCAACAAAGAAACCGTCAACCCATAAACAGAGAATCCGCGACCATGAAACTATTTCTCCGAAGAGTCTTTTCTATCGCAGCGGCCGTGTGTGCGGTCATGAACGCATCTGCCGGAAAGGCGGCATCGAATCCGCTGGTTTTCGGCAATAACCGACTGTCGATAGTCACCCCGACCCTGCTGCGCCTCGAATATGCCAAAGACGCGGCCTTCATTGACGAGCCGACTCTCTTCGCCTACGACCGCACGAACATGCTGTCGCCCGACTCGATTGACGTCGTCGACCTTGGCGACAACTGCTATGAAATCACGACACCGGCCCTGAAAATCTGGTATCACGCCGACGGCTACCCATTCTCGACATCAAATCTCAAGGCGAAATACATGCTTGACGGCAAAGAACGCACGTTTACCAACCGCTTCATTCTCGCCAAAAACCTCGGCGGCCCGATAGAAACCCTCGACCGCGTCAAAAAAGAGATTCCGATGCAAGACGGCCTTCTCAGCCGCGACGGATGGTATATCATCGACGACGAACGCTCTGACCTCCTTGTAGACGGATGGCTCAAGCCCCGCGACACCGACAGCCACATCCAGGATCAGTACTGCTTCATATACGGCAATGACTACCGCGCGGCTCTCGCAAGCCTCGGAGCCATCAGCGGACGTGTGCCGATGACACGCAAATATATCCACGGCGTCTGGTACTGCCGCTACTGGGATTATACCGACAAAGAATTCCTCGACATCATCGACGGTTACGACAAAAACGATTTTCCCATCGACAATATCGTCTTCGACATGGCGTGGCACACCAACGACGCCACGACGGGTACCGGCCACAACGGCCATCTCAACTGGAACGGCTATACCTGGAACAACGACCTTATCAAAGACCCGGCCGCGCTGATCGCCGAATGTCACCGACGCGGCGTCACCGTCTCGCTCAACGACCATCCGCACGACGGCATACGCCCTCACGAACATAATTATAAAGAGTTTGTCAAGGCTCTCGGCCATACCGGCGACGATGTGCCGCTCTTCGACCTGTCTGACCGCAATTACATGGAGAAGTTCTTCGAGTTCGCCCACCGTCCGCACGAAGACATGGGCGTCGATTTCTGGTGGCTCGACTGGCAGCAGAACTATCTCTATCCCTATGTCAGAGGCCATCAGGCCACATCGCTCGCATGGATTAACGAACTCTACTACCGCGACTCACAGCGCGACGGCAAACGCGGCGCCGGCTACAGCCGCTGGGCCGGCTGGGGCGACCACCGTCACCCGATACAGTTCTCAGGCGACGCCCAGGCAAACTGGGAGATTCTCGCCTTCGAGGTCAAGCTGACCGCCTGCAGCGGACAGGGCGGCTGCTACTACTGGGCCCACGACATCGGCGGTTTCAGAGGCGACCCCAATCCCGAACTCACGGCGAGATGGACTCAGTTCGGCGCACTCTCGGCGGCACTGCGCGTCCACTCGACAAAAGACCCGCGCCTCGACCGCCGTCCATGGATCAGCGGCGACCGCGAGACCAAAGCCATGCGCCGCTTCTATCACATGCGCTCTGAACTGATGCCGTATATCTACAGCAGCGTGTGGCAGACCCACAACACCATGGTGCCGCTCAACCGCTCGATGTTTATCGACTACGGCGACCAGCCTCTGTCGTTCAAACAGCCGCAGGAGTTTACCTTCGGCGACGTGCTGCTTGCAGCACCCATCACCACGCCCGGCGAAGGCGAGCGCCTCACCGCGTCGCAGAAAGTGTGGTTTCCCGAAGGCGAAGTGTGGTATGACTACTTCACCCATGAGAAATATGACGGAGGCCAGACACTCGACATCGCCAAAGACATCGACGAGATGCCGCTATATGTCCGCGGCGGCCACATTCTGGCGACCCAGCCCTACACGCCGCGCCCGGCCACGGCGGCGCTCGACACCCTCGTCATGCGCGTCTATCCTGCCGAGGGCGACGCCGACAACAGCTTCACCCTTTATGAAGACGACGGCATCAGCCTCGGCTACAAAGACGGCAAGTATTTGACCACACGCCTGCAATATACCCAGGCAGGCGACAAAGCCACCGTCACGGTCCATCCCGCCGAGGGCGCTTACGACGGCCAGGTCAGCCACAGAGCTTACCGACTGCTGCTGCCGGCCCTTCCCGACGGCTCAACGGTGAAAGTCAACGGACGCAAAGCCCGCGTCGGCCGAGACAACGACAAGAATTGTCCCGCCGTCGACATTGCCCGTAAAAACATCAACGACAAAATAACCGTTGAATTTAACATTTAAAGTTTTTTAAACGCCCGTTAAATTTATATTACGTAAGTTTGCACATCAATATTCTCAAACCAATAAAAACGCAATGAAAAAAACAACTTTATTCCTGTCGCTCGCCGCAGCCGCCTCGATAAGCTTCACTGCCGCAGCCGCCAAGCCTGAAGTCATCGCACACCGCGGCTACTGGGACGCCGAAGGTTCAGCCCAGAACTCAATCCGCGCTCTTGTCAAGGCCGACTCTATTGGCTGCTACGCCTCTGAGTTTGACGTCTGGATGACTGCCGACAGCGTTCTCGTCGTCAACCACGACCCGAGCATCAACGGCGTCGACATCGAGCACTCGCCCGCCGAACTCGTCCTCGCCCAGACTCTCAAAAACGGCGAACATGTCCCCACTCTCGACGCATATCTCGCCGAGGCAGCGAAACTCAACACCCGCATCGTCTGCGAGCTCAAACCCCACGACAGCAACTCGTCTGAACGTGCCGCCATCAAGCGCATCCTTGCCATGGTCAAGAAATATGGTCTCGAAGACAAGGTCGACTATATCACCTTCTCTAAAAACGGTTTCGTCAACCTTATCAAAGCCGTTCCCGCCGGCACCGGTGTCTATTACCTCCAGGGCGACCTCGTACCCGAGCAGATTAAATTCATGAAAGGCGCAGGCGTCGACTACAGCCTCAAAGCCATGAAGAAACACCCCGAATGGATCAAAGAGTGCCACGACCTCGGCATGAAAGTCAACGTCTGGACAGTCAACAAGAAAGAAGACATGCAGTGGTGTATCGACAACGGCGTGGATTTCATCACCACAAACGACCCCGAACTTCTCCAATCGCTTCTCAAATAAAGACATTCTCCTAATAAAAAATATCCCCGAGGCCGCCGTCATCAACGCGCGGCCTCGGCTGTTTTTAGA
>USIN01000059.1 GCA_900554715.1 uncultured Bacteroidales bacterium | reverse complement strand
CCCTCGGCTACGGCGAGCACAATGTCGTCATCGACGGCAGCGCGCTCGGCAAAGGATTCTATATGCTTACACTCACCGTCGACGGAACAGCCGTTCAGACACATAAAGTAATCAAGAAATGAAATCATTCAGTCAACGGTTACTGATCACGGTATTGTCGCTGTGGACGGGCCTGGCGGCCCTCCACGCGGCTAATGTCGTGACCGTGACAGGCGGCGACGGAGCGCCGGACGGCGAGGCCACGATAACGGTGGCACTCAAGACCGACGCCGCCGATGTCGCGGCCGCCGAGATACGCATACCCCTTCCCGAAGGCATAAGGCCGGTCGAGGGGAGTGTGTCGCTCGACAGCGGCCGCGCGCCCGCCCACAGCGTCACGGCCGACATGAACGGCAACGACTATGTGATAGTAATCTTCAACACCTCGCTCGCGACTATACCGGCCGGCAACGGACGCCTGCTGACATTCAAGGTGAAGCTCGGCGACAATCCGGGACGCTTCGACCTCACCCCGAGGGTGAAACTCAGCGGCAAAGGCGGCGACGCGCTTGCGTCGGAAGCCTCGGGCGGCAGCCTCAACATACTCGCTCCGCGCCTCGAACTCGGCACGACCGCCATCGACTTCGGCCGCGTGCCAATCAGAAGCGAGACCGTGCAGTATGTCAGTGTCCGCAACAGCGGCACCACTACCCTGACTTTCGGCGGCTACGACACCGGCGTTGAAGGCCTGACGGCCGTCATGCCGCAGCAACTTGGCGAAGGCGAATGGGGAACAATCGAGCTGCACTACAGCCCGACCGTGCGCAGCGCCGGCATCGACGGACGCTTCACGCCCGAGAGCGACGGCGTCGGACGCCGGCAGTTCATACGCATCCAGTCCGTACCCTTCTCGGTCAACGAACTCCACATAGGCAATGCCTCGGGCATCAGCGACGAGGAAGTGACCGTCAGCGTCAGCATGAACAATATGGAGCCGATCACGGGCGCCGACTTCTCGATAGCTCTGCCTGACGAACTCGACTTCGTCGACGGCAGCGTGAGCAAGGGCGCGCGTGCGTCGGCACTGAGCGTCGAAAGCACTGTCGGCGCCGACCGTCGTCTGCGCATCGTGCTTTTCGGACTCAGCAACAAGGCCGTAGAAGGCAACGACGGCGAACTGCTCAGTTTCCGCCTGAAACTGAAAGGCCGCTCGGGCTACTACACCCTCACGCCTGAAAAGACACGCCTGGCTAACGCGGCGGGCGAGGATATGACGTCGGAGGTCTACAGCGGCTCGGTAACGATAGACTCGCCGCAGCTGTCGTCGGATTCAGACTGGCAGATAGGCAACGTGGCTCTGAGCGGGACACACAGCTTCGGCTACAGCGTCTATAACGGCAGCAGCGTGCCGCTGACCATCGAAAAGGTCGTCTTCCCCGACGATATAGCCGAGTGCGAGACGGCGATGCCCCTGGTCGTGGCACCCTACGGTCAGAGCGAAATCACCGTAAGGATGAAAAAGCCCGAGTTCGGCAAGTTCGCCACGACGATGAACCTCTATACCAACGACCCCGACAACCGCATGAAGAGCGTGAGCATCACGGGCAACTTCTACAGTCCTAACGAGATGTCGTTCGCCGGTCGCTCGGCCGGGGGCAAGTTCCTGATCGACGCCACGCTGAGCAACGAGGAGCCTATCGCCGCGCTGCAGCTCGACATCGTCTGTCCCGACGGCATCAGCACCGACGAGTCGCTTCTCGAACTCGCCGCAAGGGCGTCGGGGCACTCGGCCACCCTGGCGAAAGTCGACCGCTACCGCTACCGGTTAGTGATTTTCTCGCTTAAGAACACACCTTTCACCGGCAATGACGGGCTTCTGTTTTCGCTGGGCATAGAGGGCGCCTCGGCCGCCGGCAAGCAGGTGCGCTTCGAGAACATCAAACTTAGCTCGACCGACGGCGTCAACATCACGACTCCGGATTCCGACGTCAAATTAGGCGAGCTGCCCGTACCTGTCAGCTCGATTACTCTGAGCGAACAGGCTTTAAGCCTGAGGGTCGGGCAGACAGTGACTCTGACTGCCACCGTAATGCCCGAGGATGCTACGGACAAGACCGTGACGTGGACTTCGTCGAACGAGGCCGTCGCAACTGTCGACGCCGATGGCAAGGTTACGGCCAAGGCACTCGGACAGGCTGTGATTACCGCAAAATGCGGCGAAGTTTCAGCGACTTGCGCCGTCACAGTCATTCCCACGCCGGCTGAAAGCGTAACTCTGAGTCAGACAACGGCTTCGCTGAAAGTAAATCAGACCGTAGCTTTGACAGCCACAGTAATGCCCGAGGATGCTACGGATAAGACCGTAACATGGACCTCGTCGAATGAAGCTGTCGCCACGGTTGATGCCGAAGGCAAGGTTACGGCCATGGCGCTCGGCGAGGCTGTGATTACAGCCACTTGCGGCGACGTCTCGGCAACATGCGCCGTCACAGTCGTTGCTACACCTGTGGAGTCAGTGGCTTTGGATTATGAGTCAATCGAACTGAGATTAGGCGAGACATTCGTGCTCACCGCCACTGTAATGCCCGATGACGCCACCGACAAGACCGTGACGTGGACGTCGTCGGACACCGAGGTCATCACAATAGATGAAAACAGACAGATCACGGCAGTCGGCATGAAGGACAGCGGAGCGACAGTCACCGCGACAGCGGCAAACGGCGCGAGCGCGAGCTGCCATGTAACGGTATTAGCTCCGCTTGCCACGTCAATAGAGCTTGACCAAATCATGATTTCGGCAACAGTCGGAGATGAGGTGCAGTTGACGGCGACGATCCTACCCGCCGAGGCCTCAAACCAGACGATTGAATGGCGCTCGTCAGATGAAACGATAGCCACGGTTTCGGCAAGCGGTCTGGTAAGCGTCGTCGCCGTCGGAGATGTGACAATCACAGCCTCGACGACCGACGGCTCAAATCTGTCGGCGACGTGCGTGATAAAAGCGGTCTCGGGTGTCGAATTCGTCTACCCCGACGATACTGCCAAACACGATGTCTATAACCTCCAGGGCATTATCGTCAAGCACGACGCCACGCTCAAAGACTTCAACGCCCTGCGACCGGGCTTCTATATCGTCGACGGCAAGAAAATCTATAAGCGCTAATCTGACAACCTTAACATACTATCAGCAGCAGCGCCCGGCCAATGAGGTCGGGCGCTGTTATATATAAGTCAGCGCACGAAGCTATGGACCAAGGGCTTCAGCCCTTGGAGGTCAACGCGTTAGCTACTACTGAAGCCGTAGCTCAATGCCGACCGTAGCCGCAACCGACTGAGGTTCCGCGTTTTCCGCGATAGTCGGGAGACTATCGCGTCCCGGGGTTCTGATTAATAAAGGAAGCCTAATAGCCACATGGGGATTTTGTTGCCGGTGCCTGACTCGGTGTCGTCGACTATGACGTAGCTGTCGGGAAGGTCGGCTATCTGCCTATATTGCTTGCCTTTGCCTCCTATCTCGAAGAGATATTTCTCGTCGACGAGCAGGTCGCCGGCCTCGGGGTCGTAGAGGGTATGGCCGGGTGCGAGCATTGATGCGACAAATGTCTCGCGCACGGTGCCGATTTCGTTGAGATTGCTCAACGCAGCCATGATGTCGACATTGTCGAACAGTACTTTCTCGGGTTTTGCGACTGATTTGGGCGAACGCCATCCGCTGTGGAGCGAACGGAGCACGGCGCCTTTGTCGAGCAGCTCGAACATGCGCACGACGGTGTTGCGTGACACCTGTATCTTCTGACTCAAAGACTGCACGTTGAGGCTGAAAGGCACTTCGGTTGACATTATGTAAAGCAGCTTTTTAAGCTTGTAGAGAGTCTCGTATTCAATTTTCTCAGACGCGGGCAAGTCACGCATAATGGTCGTTTCGACGCTGCGCCCTACTCTGCCGTAATAGACACCTTCGGTTCTGTCGGTCTTGAAATAAGGATAATAGCCTTTGCCGAGATATTGAGAGAAAAGCGGGAGTACTTTCTTGTCGCCGAGTTTGCCGATTATGTCCCAGGCTATTCTGCTATGGTTTTTCAGTAAATCTTCTAATTCAACCGATGCTATGTCAGCTATATCCTTGAATTTCAGCCATTCACGAAACGAAAGCCCGTAAAGGCGATAGGGAATGCACCGGCGGCTGAGGTCGGCGAGCGCCGCGTCGAGATGATGGAGCTGCCGGTAAAGACGACGTGGTAATCGGGATAGCTGTCGTAGATGTTTTTAAGCTCGCGCTGCCAGTTGCCTTCGTAGAGGTGTATCTCGTCGAGAAACAGATGGGTACCGCCATGCGATTCGTGCCAGTCGACGAGGTCTATCAGCCTGTTGTCGGTGAACCACATGTTGTCGCAAGAGGCATAGAGCGCCTGCTCGGACACGCCGAACTGCTCCTTAATCCTCTGCTGGAGCATTGTGGTCTTGCCCACACCGCGCGCACCTTTTATCATCACTTGTCTCGCGTCCCAGCTGATACTGTCGTAGAGATAGCGATGAATCGATGTGTCAACTTGGCTTACAAGCCTTTGCGAAGTGCGAATGAGATTCTCCATATCCTGAATTTTTTGCAAATATAGCGAAAGTGCTTTTTATAAACAACACTTTTGCATGAAAAAATGCTCTGTGTAGAGAGCATTTTTAGAGAAAAGTGCTTTTTCGGGAGTGCAGTTTGGGGCGTAAAGTGCTTTATGGAGAGAGCAGTCGGGGGCTCATGACGGGCAGAGGCAGGCCGCGGGGGTGCGGTCTGCCTCTGCGTATTGACTGTGATTTTAGGTATTTACAGGTCGAGCTCGGTGTATTTGAGACCCCATGCTTCGGCGACGCCGCGGAAGGTGACTTTGCCTGCGACGATGTTGACACCGTCGGCCAGACCCGGGTCACGCTCGCAGGCTTTCTTCCAGCCCATGTCGGCCAGACGAAGAGCGTAGGGAAGCGTGGCGTTTGTCAGCGCAAGGGTCGAGGTGTAAGGCACAGCGGGGATGTTGGCAACGGCATAGTGAATGACACCGTCGACGGTATAGACGGGTTCGGAGTGTGTCGTGGGGTGAGATGTCTCGAAGCATCCGCCCTGGTCGATGGCAACGTCGACCATGACCGAACCGGGCTTGAGCAGTTTCACCATATCTTTTGTAATCAGATGGGGGGCTTTGGCACCGGGAATGAGTACCGAACCGATGACGAGATCGGTCGCGGGCAGCTCTTCCTCGATGTTGTGGCGCGACGAATAGAGTGTCCTGACGTTTTTAGGCATCACTTCGGCGACATGGCGCAGAATGTCGAGCGAGACGTCGGTTATGGTGACGTCGGCACCCAGACCTGCGGCCATCAGGGCGGCGTTGCGTCCGACGACGCCGGCACCGAGGATGAGCACCTTCGCCGGCTTGACACCGGGGACACCTCCCATGAGCAGACCGCGTCCGCCCTGCGATTTCTCGAGGAAACGCGCGCCTTCCTGAACCGACATGCGGCCGGCGACTTCACTCATAGGCACGAGCAGCGGCAGACGGCGGTTGCGGTCGGTGACTGTCTCGTAGGCGATGCAGGTGGCGCCCGAGGCTATCATGGCCTCGGTGAGCTCGAGATCGCTGGCAAAATGGAAGTAGGTGAAGACGAGCTGGCCTTTTCTGACAAGTTTGTATTCGGGCTCAATCGGCTCCTTGACCTTTATGATCATGTCGGCCGTCGCATAGACGTCTTCGATTGTCGGTAATATCGTAGCGCCGGCATCTTCATATTGCTTGTCGCTGAAGCCGCTGCCTTCGCCGGCGGTATGCTGTACGTAGACTGTGTGACCGTGTGCCGTCATCTCTTTGACGCCGGCAGGTGTCATCGCCACCCGGTTCTCGTTGTTTTTAATCTCTTTGGGAACTCCGATTAACATAATTGAGTGTTTTTTAAGGTGTTAAAATTGTTAGTTTATTCAATGAACTGTCGTTCGTGGCAGCGCGTAAATGTAAAATAAATTTTTGGTTCTGCAATCGCAATTTTTTATGTTTTAAAACAGCAAAAAGCCACATATTTTTGAATATATGTGGCTTTTTGCTGCAATCCGCACGGATAGTCAGTGTCAAATCTTGGTATGAGGGTAAATCTTGATGCTCTTGCCGGTATGGGCTTTGATAAACTCACCGTTGTCTTTATAGAAAAGCTCGGTGTCGGGCTGACCGGCTTTCTCGGCTTCGATGACATAGAAGCTGCCGTCAAAACGTTCGTAGTAGTCGACGTCGTCGACGCGGTAATCACTATAGCCGCCGGCGTTGAAAGCGGCCTGAACAGCCTGAGGCAACTGGTCGATGCGCTCGAGATCGGTCTGCGTCATCACCCATTTGGCGTCGTCGGCAAACCAGACCTCTACGTCCTGACGGTATTCGTTGTCGAACTCGGCGACAAAATAACCCTGATCTTTTTCCCACTCGGCGCGTTCGGAAGCGCCGGGATAGATGGCGTCGAGGGCCTTGCGGAGCCTGATAGCGTTTTCGGTGTCAATCGTATTGTCGTCATCATCGCTGCACGAGGCAAAGGCTGTGGCCGCCACTGTCATCATTGCGGCGACGAGAAGATAGAGATACTTTTTCATAATAATCATTTATTCAATTTACCGGATTTATAATTCACTAAGGGCATAACGGCCGAAGATGCCGGTTTGTTCACGCTTAACGCACTATTTTAATCTCGGCGCGCAACTCTTCGACATCATCGCCTCTTATGACAGCCACGGGCAGAGTATCGAGGGCAGCGAGACGCTCGGCTGTGGCGACGTCTTCGAGGGGGATGCGCACGATTTGAGACCAATTGAGATAAATCCGCAGCAACAGTTCTCTGAAATGCACAACTGCCCGGAAAACATTAGGGTCAACGACATCGATATCGCTGCCGGTCAGCACTGCGACATAATTGCCGTATTTGGGACGGTAAAGGAGGTCATATGTCATAATAATTAAGTTTTTAAGTATTATTCAGCCGATTATAAAAATGACCGCCGTCATGGCATCCACGGCGGCGGTCGGTCGTTATGTTACAGATGTTTTGTCCTTTAATCTCTGTTGCCGAAGATGCGCAACAGATAGAGGAAGAGGTTGATGAAGTCGAGGTAGAGGTTGAGAGCGCCGATGGTGGCGAGACGGCCCGTGGCTCCGGCCGGAGCAGTCATGGCCATGTTCTTGATCTGCTGGGTATCCCAGGCGGTGAGGCCTACGAAGATAAGCACACCGGCGTAGGTGATGATCCACATCATGGTCTCGCTCTTGATGAACAGGTTGACAAGAGTGGCGATGATGATGCCGAAGAGGGCCATGATAAGTATCGAACCCATGCGCGAGAGGTCGTTGGAAGTGAAATAGCCGTAGATGCTCATGGCGGCGAATGTGCCGGCTGTGACGAAGAAGGTCGTGGCTATCGTCTCATGGGCATAGGCGAGGAATATCGGCGCCAGTGTCAGACCGTTGACTGCGGCGAAGACATAGAAGAGCAGCGAAGCCACGGGGCTGCTGAGTTTATTGATGGCGGCCGTGATGGCGATGACAATGCCGACTTCGGCGATAAGGAGTCCCCACATCAGCCACGAGTTGTTATACATGAGGTTCCAGAAGGCAGCGCTTTGCGAAGCCCACAGCGAGACGAAGGCCGATACGAGCAGACCGAGCGTCATCTTGAAGTAGACACGCTTCATCACCGATGAAACGGTCGAGACCATGGTGCGATTCTGATAAGAATCATAAGGAGTGTTGTTCATATCAATGTGTTTAAAGATGAATGATATATGTTTTTATAAACGTGATTACATTCGTTCGGGGACTTTTATGCCGAGAAGTGCCATACCCGAGGCGATGACACGCGAGGTGGCGTCGCAGAGTGCCAGACGCAGCGAACGCACGGCATCGTCGCTCTCGCGGAGCACGGGGCAGTCGTGATAGAACTGATTGTATTCTTTGGCGAGGTCATAGACATAGTTGGCTATGAGCGCGGGCGAATAGCTGCGTCCTGCCTCGGCTACGACGCCGGGATATGAGGCGAGGCGCTGAATCAGGGCAATCTCTTTCTCGCAGGGAACGACTGCCGAATAGTCGACAGCGGCCGTACCTGCCTCGGCGGCACGACGGAGCACCGATCGGATGCGGGCGTAGGTATACTGGATGAAGGGACCTGTATTGCCGTTGAAATCGATCGATTCCTTGGGATTGAAGGTCATATTCTTGCGCGGATCGACCTTGAGCAGGAAGTATTTGAGCGCTCCCAGACCCACGATCTCCGAGATCTCTTCTGTCTCGGCTTCGGTGAGGCCGTCGAGTTTGCCGAGCTCGCGTGAAACCTCGCGTGCGCCGCTTACCATCTCCTCCATGAGGTCGTCGGCATCCACCACTGTGCCCTCACGGCTCTTCATCTTGCCTTCGGGGAGTTCCACCATGCCGTAGGAGAAGTGCACGAGGTCTTTGCCCCACTTGAAACCGAGGCGGTCAAGCAGCAGCGAAAGCACCTGGAAATGGTAGTTCTGCTCGTTTCCGACAACATAGATCATCTTGTCGATGGGGTAGTCCTGGAAACGCAGTTTGGCGGTGCCGATATCCTGTGTCATGTATACTGATGTGCCGTCGGAACGGAGGAGCAGCTTGCGGTCGAGACCGGCGTCGGTGAGGTCTGCCCATACAGATCCGTCGGCGTCGCGTGTCATGATCCCTTTTTCCAGTCCCTCGAGCACTTTGGCTTTACCTTCGAGGTATGTGTCGCTCTCGTAATAGATCTTGTCGAAGTCTACTCCGAGACGCTTGTATGTGTCGCCGAACCCTTCGTATACCCATGAGTTCATCATCTCCCAGAGTTTGCGCACCTCGGGGTCTTTCTCCTCCCAGCGGCGGAGCATCTCGCGCGCTTCAGCCATGAGGGGCGATTTCTGTTTGGCTTCATCTTCCGATATGCCCTCACGCTCCATAAGCTCCT
>USIN01000058.1 GCA_900554715.1 uncultured Bacteroidales bacterium | reverse complement strand
AGCATAGACCGTCAGGGCGTGATGAGGGCGCATAAAGAAGGAAGTACCTCTTTCTCATGCCGCATAGGTGATTTCTCGGACAGAGCCGACGTAACGGTCGAAATACCTGACAAAGCCCGCATCTCGATTGCCGGCGACGAAGGCTGGAATGTCAAAGGCGCCACCGGCATGAGCGGTGCGGCCATGAGCGAAGGCAGGACCGTGACTTATAATTACGGCTCGCCGCGCGACGCTTCCGTCACCCTCACCAAAGCCCATCGCTTCTACAGTCTGCCCGACAGGCTGTTCATAGACTTCACATCGTCGATTCCCGTCGAACGAATCACTGTCGACCTCAAGACGGCCGACACCGACCGCGCGTCGGCCATGACATTCGACAATGACGGCCAAGGCTTCAGCGCCGGTGAGAGCCACAGGCTCGAACTCCCGGTAACAGTTACCGGACAGACTGACGACCTGATAATCTATCCGCTGTCTTTCAGCTATATCAAATTCACAGCCAGACGCTCGTCAGACTATCGCGGTCAGCAGACGTTCACGATAAACGACATTTATGCCGAATATGACATTGCCGGAGACGGCGTCGATGACATAAGGTCTTTGAATACCGCGGCGCATATCAGCCCCAACCCGGCCGCACCGGGCTCGCGCGTCAATGTCACCGGAGCCTCTGCCGAGAGCGTCGTCAGAGTCTACGACCTCAGCGGATCTGTCATACTGACTGTCACAGGCAATGAATTCAGCGCTCCGGCCGCACCCGGTGTCTACATTGTCACCGCCGAAACCGGCGGTGAGGTCAGAACGACCAAACTAATTGTAAAATAATATCATCTCTCACACTCCGTATCAGAGCCGCGCCACAACAGGTGCGGCTCTCGCATTTTCAACGATATATCGCAAAACATTTGTTAATTAACTTGAACTTGAGCTATATTGACAGCTCCACGCCCTTGTTTTAACTTACTTTAAGATTAAGTTACACATCTTTAGTTTATCTTTGTGAGATTAAATATCCTTAGTGCAACAATCCCGCTGAAACAGAAACCAAATCTAAAACCGCATGAATAAAAAATTACTCGCTTTAGTACTTCCGGCATGCCTCCTTTTTGGAACAGCAAACGCCGAAACAGTCAACCTCGAAGGCAAGGACTATCAGATGGACCGTCTGATTGAACAGGAAATAGGCCCGGGCATATACTACAAACGCCTGCGCCTGCCGTCTTATCCGCTCAATGTCAATCTTCTGATGGTTGATCTCAACAACCCTTACAACCGCATCGAAACCACCACGGCCAACGAGAAATCGAAAGGGACCGAAGGTCTCGCGGCAGCCGCCAAACGCCAGTCGCACGAAGGCCACCGCGCCCTCGCCGGCGCCAACGCCAACTTCTGGGTCGTCGCCTCACAGCGTGAAAACAAGACCTACAACGGCACAGCACGCAACGCAAGTGTCCGCAACGGCAAAATCGTCGTCGAGTCTAACCAGCACCGTGACCAATGGGACGGCGGCACGATGCGCACAGGTGTCGTCGGCATGTCGTATGACAAGACGATGTATGTCGACTACTGCACTTCGTCGATCAGAGTCAGCAACGACAAAATCGGCTCGCTCGAGGTGCATCAGGTAAACAAAGGCATCCACAATGACGAACTCTGCATGTATAACTCGTTCTATGGCGGCGACCGCGAGTTCATGCCGATACTCATCGACGCGAACAACAATTATGACTTCGACCCGGCCAACGACGCCACCGAGGTGATTCTCGACCTCGCCGAAGGCGAAGCATGGAACAGCGGCCGCGACATCGTCCTCGATGTCGTCGAAGTGCGCACTGACGCCGGTCACGGCAAACTCGGCGAGCACGACATGGCCCTTGTAGGCCGCGGCGCCAACCGCGCAGCCATCGCCGCCCTCGCCCCAGGCGACAAGGTGACACTGAAATACAGCTGGACCTATAACCCCGGCAGCGCCGACGAGGTCACTCCGCTCATCGAGCAGGCCGTCGGCCCCAACGCACTCGTGATGCGCGGCGGCGAGCTGACAGCCCACAATACCAACGAAGCCTACAACAGCCAGGTATACTCGCGCACCGGTTACGGCACTTCTGCCGACGGCAAGACGCTCTATATCATCGTCATCGACAAGTCGACCGACCCCGTCTACGGCCTGTCGGCAGGCTGCAACACCACGAAGATGTGTGAGATAGCCCGCTACTTCGGCTGCACCAACATGGCCAACTTCGACGCCGGCGGCTCGGCCGAGATGTTTGTCAACGGCTCGGTCATCAACAAGACAACCGAGAGCCAGCCACGCGCCGTCGCCAACGGCTGGCTTATCTACTCGATCGCGCCCGAAGACGATGACGCCGTCGCCCGCATCGAGTTCAACGACCCCGAGCTTAAAGCCCCGATCTACTCGTCGTTCGAGCCCACAATCATCGCCTACAACAAATACGGCGCCGTCGTCGACTATGACCTCAACGGTTTCACCCTCTCGTGTGACCCGAGCCTCGGCAGCTGCGACGGCTCGATGTTCACCGCCGCCGGCAAACCGGGGTCAGGCATGCTGACCGCCGAATATAACGGCGTCACCGTCAGCAAGAAAATCGACGTCATGGAGGCCGCCATGGGCCTGCGCATCAAATCGCTTCTCATCGACGCCACCCGTGAATACCCCATCGAAGTGACCGCCAGCCTCGGCGATGTGACTTATACCTATAACCCCGCCTCTCTCGAATGGAGCGTCGCCGACCCGAGCATCGTCAGCATCGACGCCAACGGCGTGCTCAAAGCCCTCAAGGAAGGCACTACGACAATAACCGGCCGCATCGGTGAATTCTCAGATCAGGCCGAGGTAACCGTCGAGATAGCCGACAAAGCCACACTGTCACTGGCCGCATGGGATGGCTGGAGCGTCAAAGGCGCATCGGGCATGACAAAAGTCACCATGAGCGACAACGGCGTTGTGTCATACAGCTATGGCACACCCCGCGACGCCTCTGTCACACTGACCAAGGCCCACCGCTTCTACAGCCTGCCCGACCGTCTCTTCATCGAGTTCACGACCTCGATACCCGTCGAACGCGTGCTCATCGACCTCAAGACGGCTGACGCAGCCAAAGCCACAGTCCTGACATTCGACAACAACGGCGAAGGCTTTGCAGCCAACGAGCGCATGAAACTCGAGATACCCATAAGCTCGGTCGGCGACCCCAAAGACCTTATCATTTATCCTCTGACATTCAGCTACATCAAGTTCACAACCAAACGCGCCTCTGAATACCGCGGCACACAAACATTCACGCTCCACGACATCTACGCCGAGTATGACAACTTCAGCGACGGCGTCGAGAATGTCATCGCCGACAGCAATCTGCTGATTATCAACCCCAACCCCGTCGATGCAGCAAGCGACTTCACCATCAAGGCCGGCAGAGTCAAATCGGTTAGAATCTACGGTCTCAACGGCGCGGTCGTCTCATCGACCGAATTTGACGACGCCGACAACGTCAGCGTCGCCGCTCCGGCAGCCGCCGGCGTATATCTCGTTGATGTCGAAGCCGCCGACGGCGTCAGCACAGCCAAACTGATAGTAAAATAAAAACCACCATTATACAAATCCATGAACAAAACATTAAGCGCAATCATGCTTCTCGCCGTCGCCACGACCGCCACGGCCCAGATAGCCGAGACCGGCGCGCCTGTCAGACTGCTTAAAGACACGCAGAGCGAGCTTTACAATCCGATACTCAGCGCCGACGGACAGAAACTGCTTTATTCGGCAGCCGACTATTCAAATCTGAGAATCTACGACTTCAACGACAATGTCAGCGTGACTGTGTCAAAAGAATCACGCTCGGGTCTCGACGCCCAGTTTACGCCCGACGGCAAAGCCGTTGTCTTTGTAGACCAGAACACCGGCGCCAACGGGCTGCCCATGCGTCAGGTCAAAAAATATGATATCGCAGCCCGCAAGACAGTCGAGCTCAGCGAAGCGTCGCGCTTTGTCGGCCGTCCAGTCGTCGCCGACAACTCTGTCAGCGCCGTCGTCGGCAAAAAGAAAATCGCCGCCGGCAAAAAACTCACTGCCGGCGTACGCACAGAAGGCACCCGTCTCTTCATCACCGTCAACGGAGTCGAGACCGCCTACACGCCTGTAGAGAAATCGGCCGGCTATATCTGGGCATCGATGTCGCCCGACGGCAGCAAGGTCATGTTCTTCGCCGCCGGACACGGCATCGTCATCACCGACCTCAGAGGCAACATCATCTCAGAGCCCGGCAACTTCGAGGCTCCTGTCTGGTATGGCAACGATGTCGTCGTGGCCATGAACGCCACCGACGACGGACATCAGCTCAAATCGTCACAGATCGTGATGCTCCGCGCCGACGGCTCGGAGATGCAGGAGCTGACACGCCCCGAGAGCATGTCGATGAACCCCACGGCATCGGCCGCTGCCGGCAAAATCGTCTACAACACAATCGACGGCCGTCTTTATGAAATGAACATCAAAATCAGATGACAGACATGAAAGCAAAAAGATATATCGCTACAGCTATCGCAGCCGGTATCTGTGCATCCGGCCTCCTCGCAGCCGAAAACAACGGACTCAAAGTCTACATCAACCCCGGCCACGGCGGACATGAAAGCAATGACCGCAACGTCGTCATCTATCCTTATGAACAAGGCGACCCCAACGGCTACTGGGAATCGAACTCAAACCTCGACAAGGGTCTGGCGCTGCGCGACATGCTTCTGGCAAAGGGCTATCAGGTCAAAATGTCGCGCACAACCAACACCGAGGACGATGACCTCGGCCTGTCGACAATCGTGCGTCTGGCGAACGACTACAACGCTGACATATTCTTCTCGATACACTCAAACGCCACAGGCACTGTCGCCCGGCGCAACTTCCCGCTGATGCTTTTCCGCGGCTATGACAACGAACCGCTCAAGCCCAAGGATAAAGTCGTCTGCGAGATACTCAACCGTCATCTGCTTGAAAACGAGGTGACATACTGGACATCAACAAACACCAATGTCCGCGGCGACTGGTCGTTCTATCCTTCATGGGGCACAAGCGGCCTCGGTGTGCTGCGCGGTCTGACCATCACAGGCATGCTGTCTGAAGGTTCATTCCACGACTACATTCCCGAGGCATACCGTCTGATGAGCAAAGACTTCTGCTGGCTCGAAGCATTCCATTTCCGCAAAGCCATCGATGAATTCTTTTCTGTCGCCGGCGAGGAAACAGGCTCAGTCTTCGGCCGTCTGAACGACAACCGCCTGCCACGCGACGGCTCGTACACCAAATTCGGCGACGACCTCAACGCCACTATCCAGAACGCCAAGGTCGAACTCTATGACGCCGCCGGTAAACTCGTCGACACATACACGACAGACCCAATCCATGTCAACGGCATCTATGCCTTCAAGAATCTCGCTCCCGGCAAATACACTGTCAAGGCAACCGTCGACACCCACTACCCTGTCGAAAAAGAAGTCGAGGTCACAGCCAACACCATCACTTATGCCAACATGACCATGAGCAGAGTGCGTTCGACCGCCCCTGTAGCCGAAAGCTATTCGCCCGTATGGAAAGAAGGCGACGAAGCCGTGCTCTGCAACACGCCGATTGTCATCCAGTTTAACTGGGACATGGACGTCGAGGCTACCGAAAAAGCCTTCAAGATCGACCCGCCGGTCGAAGGCGTCTTCACATGGGAAGACCTCAACTACCGACTCGTCTTCACTCCCAACGAGCCCTATGCGACCAACACGCTCTACACCGTGACCCTCGGCACTGACGCCAAACATCCGGGCAACATGAATCTCGAGCAGCCGCTCACGTTCAAGTTCCTGACAACCGACCGCAATTTCATGGAAATCATCGGCCAGTTCCCCAAACATGACGAAGAAGTGCATTATAAGAAAGCATATATCGAGTTCCGCTTCGACAAACGTCCCAATGTCAGCAAGATACTCAAACAGATCAGCTGTACAGACTCAAAGGGCAACAAAGTGTCGTTCAACAACCGCGGCATGTCGAACTCATCGAGCAAGAACTCACCCTACGGCTTCTTCAGAATTCCTTTCGGCTCGAATCTGACTGTCGGCGAGACCTATAAACTCGAACTCTCAGGCGAATTCGCCGACCACGACGGCATCACCATCAAGGAACCCGTCAGCGTCACCTTCAAGGCTGTCGACGCCGGCGAGGCCAAAAACAAAGATGCTGTCGAAGACATGGAAAACGCCGATCTCTATTCGCTCAACACCGAAAGCTCAATCGCCGTGGCCTCGAATTCAGTCAAGGCCGACAAGAGCGAAAAACTCTTCGGCACAGCAGCCGTTACGTTCAATTATGAATTCGAAGGCACCGAAGGCGGCGAAGCCCTGTGGGAACGCTCGACAAACGCCGAGCTGACCCTGACCGATGCCGACAAGGCCGGCGTACACATCTACGGCGACCTCACCGACAATGAAGTCTACCTCGAATTTACCGGCGAGACCGGCGTCATGTATGCCAAAGTCTGCAACATGGACTTCCTCGGCTGGCGTTATATCCCCGTTGCCCTCACGGCACTCGAAGGCGGTCTGCCCTACTCGCTCAGCGGCATCCGTCTGGTACAGAAATCAAGCATGATGAGCAAATCGGGCGCCTTCAAGATCGACGACATCTACAAACTCGACGGCGAAGGCTCGGGTGTGGCAGATGTCGACATCGCCACGGTAAGCGTCTATCCCAACCCCGCTTCTGAATACATCATCGCCAACGGCGGCATCGTCATCGAGAGCCTCACTCTCGTGTCGCTCGACGGCGTGACCGTTGCAAGCCGCGGCGGCAACGTGCTCAATGTCTCTGACATCGCCGCAGGCAACTATATCGTCATTGTCAAGACCGCTTCAGGAAGCGTAGCCAAGAAAGTCATCATCAAACACTAAGAATAAACAAGACCATCAGTATCATTAATGAAAACCATCTTACTGACTATAGCCTTCGGGGCGCTGGCACTTAGTGCCGGCGCCCTGACTGTCGGTGAAAGCGTGCGCCTCGACATTGAGAAAGGCTCGCATCATCCCGTGCTTGCACCCGACGGCAAGACTCTGCTCTTTTCAACCGTAAACCATGAGGGGCTTAAGGCCTACGACATGGCTACCGCGGCCATCACCGTCATTGACGACAGCCGCGGCGCGGGCTTCGACCCCGTCTTCTCTGCCGACGGCAGCGAGGTCTACTACCGCACAGCCGTGACCGTCGACGGCCTGCTCAACCGCGACGTGCGCTCGTTCTCGCTTCGCGAAGGCAAAGCGCGCAAACTACGCAAAGCCGACCGCAGCGACGTCAACCTCGCCGGACTCGCCGGCAGTGACTTTGTCTGCGCCGACTACCGGACAATCACCGTCAGCCGCAAAGGCAAAGAGAGCCATATCTCGCCGCTCGCCGACGCCCACAGCTATCTCTGGGCCTCGATGTCGCCAGACGGCAGCCGCATGATATTCACCGAACCGTTCAAAGGCGTCTTCGTCTCGGGTCTCGACGGCTCTGATGCGCGCCGTGTAGCCACAAAAGGCGATTTTTCGGCCTGGGCAGGCAATGACTGGATCATCACTGTCGTCAGCCACGACGACGGATATGTCATCACCGACGCGCGCCTCTATGCCGTCAATGTCAACGACGGCACCATGGTGAGCCTCACCGACGAAGACACTCTCGTCAGCGAAGCTACCGCTGCGTCTGACGGCACTGTCATCTACACCGACATCGCCGGAGATATGTATATGATAAAACTAAACACAGCTGACTGACGATGAAAAAGATTGCAATTTTCATACTGGCCGCGCTCACTGCCGTTTTTGCCGCCGACGCAAAGAAAATGAGCGAGCTCAAGGTCTACATCAATCCCGGCCACGGCGGCTATACGTCAAACGACCGCCCGATACGCATCCATCCTTTCGAGCAGAATGACACAAACGGCTACTGGGAATCGAAGAGCAACCTCTACAAAGGCCTCCACATGTATCATATACTCGACTCTCTGGGCGCCACTCCCTATCTGTCACGTATCAAAAACACCGAAGACGACGACCGCTCGCTCTCGGGCATCGCAGCCGAAGCAAACCGCCTGGGCGTCGACCTGTTCTTCTCGATACACTCCAATGCCGGCGAGGATGTCAACACGCCGCTGATGCTCTACCGCGAGAACACAATCGGCACTCCACGCTATCCCGAGAACGTCACCCTCAGCAAAATCATCTGGAAGAATCTCCATTCGAGCCAGCTCGCCGTATGGACACGCCAGAACGAATATGTCGTCGGCGACCTCACATTCTATGACAAGATGTGGCAGGGCGGTCTCGGTGTACTCCGTACGCTCTACGTCGTCGGTCTGCTCTCAGAAGGCAGCATGCATGAACACCGCCCCGAGGCACACCGCCTGATGAACGACGACTACCTCTGGCTCGAAGCATGGCATTTCGTCAAGAGCATCATGGAATTCTATGACACAGAAGACCGTTTTGTCACCGGCAACGTCGCCGGCGTCGTCTATGACAACCACAACCTGCGCGAATTCATCCAGCCTGTCGGCTTCCATGCCTACGGCCGCGACACATTCGCTCCGATCAACGGGGCGAGCGTCGAGCTGCTTGACCAGAGCGGCAAGGTGATACAGACCCGCACGACCGACGATATGTATAACGGCATCTTTGTCTTCCGCAACGTGGCTCCCGGCGACTACACCCTGCGGTCAGTGCGCGACGGCTACTATCAGGAAAGCAAACCCGTCAAAGTCACCGCATGCGAAGTCACCTATCAGGACATGCCCCTGACACTCAAACGCGAGTTCCCCCTCGAAATCACAGCCTACTCACCCGTGTCAGGCGAGGCTGACGCCGTGTCATGCGCATCGACAATCGACTTCACATTCAACACCGACGTCGACACCGAATCATTCGAGAAGGCCTTCTCAATCACTCCGGCCGTCGAAGGATATTTCAAATACAGCGACTCTTACCGCAAAGCTTCGTTCATACCGACGCTGTCGCTCGACCTCAACACGACGTATACAGTCAAAGTCGCCAAGACAGCCAAACACCCCGACAGCTACAACAGCAATCCGTTCCTCAAGGACGAACTTGAATTCAGCTTCGTCACGAAAGGCCGCAACCGCCTCGAGATGATCGACCG
>USIN01000057.1 GCA_900554715.1 uncultured Bacteroidales bacterium | reverse complement strand
TGAAGTGCTGCTCGGAGCCGAAGGCTCGCGGCGCGCCGACCCGCGCGACGTGCTCGACCTCAGCGTCCGCAACGCCGACGGCGAGATGGTCAGCTTCGGCGTCTTCGCCAAAGTAGAGCCCGTCATGGGTCAGGCGTCAGTAAACCGCTACAACATGTATAACACCGCCTCTGTCACCGGCACAGCCGCCAAAGACGTCAGCTCGAGTGCGGCCATCGAAGCCATGGAAGAGATACTTCACGACGTCGGAGGCAACAACTACTCCTTCGCGTGGACAGGCGAGGCCTATCAGGAGACTCAGGCCGGCACGACCATCACCACCGTCCTGCTCTTCGCCGTAATCATCACCCTGCTCGTGCTCGCCGCCCAGTATGAGTCATGGACCGACCCTGTCGCCGTCATCATCACCACCCCGACCGCCATACTCGGCACAGTCCTCGGCTGTATGATCATGAACCAAAGCATCAGCATCTACACCCAGATCGGCATCATCCTGCTTCTCGGCATGGCAGCCAAGAACGCCATCCTCATCGTCGAGTATGCCATGGACTACCGCCGCGCCGGACAGCCCATACGCCAGGCCGCCGTCGATGCCGGACACGTGCGATTCCGTCCTATCATGATGACAGCGCTTGCCTTTGTCTTCGGCGTCATGCCCATGCTCTTCGCCACCGGCGCGGGCGCAGAGAGCCGCATCAGCCTCGGCACCGCCGTCGTCTTCGGCATGGCCGTCAACGCCGTCGTCGGCACCCTCTTCGTCCCCAACTTCTGGGAGCTCCTCCAGCGCTTCCAGGAAAAGACCCTATCGCGCGTCTTCGCCTACAAGTCCAAGACTCCCGCCCCTCCGACCGCGCCTGACAAACCCGTACACTCCGACTCGACCGACAGCACGAATAGCACCTACTCCAAATAGCCATAACCGGGTACACCGAAGCGTAGCGAGGTGTGCCCGGTAGGCGTCAACCCCTCGGCTGATGTCTGCAAGACATCGATTTAACCCACTATCAGACAGGCCGGAGGCCTGAAATCTTGCTAACTGCGGACGCGCCATGGCACCGCCCTACAATAACCACCTGACTACAAGGACTGAAGCCCTTGTTCCATATCGCCAGACGCATACGCCCTAAGCCTGATTTAAGAACACAAGATCATAAGAACATAAGAAAAAAATTAAAACTTCTCTGTTCTTTCTGTCGAAAAATTCTCCTGTTCCTCCCGTTCTCCTGTCTAAAAACCTTGTGTCCTTATGCACTTATGCCTTATGTTTAATTCTCACAGTATCTTGCAAGGTTTTGCCTGTTTCGCGGGGTTTTAGTAATTTTGTCGCGAATTTTTATATCTCTGTACGAAAATGAACGCGTTCTTCACTATATTGCTGCTGGTCATCGCAAACATATTCATGACTTTCGCCTGGTATGGGCATCTCAAGCTCCAACAGCTCAAAGTCATAGGCGACAATACGCCGTTATATGCCATCATCCTGCTGTCGTGGGGAATAGCTTTGGCCGAATACTGTTTCCAGGTGCCGGCCAACCGCATAGGGTTCACGGGCAACGGCGGCACATTCTCGCTGATGCAGCTCAAAGTCATCCAGGAAGTGATAACGCTTGTCATCTTCACCCTCTTCACTGTGGTCTTCTTCAAAGGCGAATCGCTGCAGTGGAACCATTTCGCCGCCTTCGCCTGCCTGATACTCGCCGTCTATTTCGTCTTTATGAAATAGACATTCGGCTGACTTTCAGCCCAGAAGCAAGCTCAAAGTGAAAGACGGCGATGCCAAGGTCGAGCGCCGCATAGGCGCGTCGTTTCGCCGTCGCCGTCACCGTGCCGTCACTGCCGAGGACGAATCTGAAATTCTGACGGTTCAGAGCCGTCGGAGCCAACAGCGCACAGTCTACGCCGCGGTCAAAAGCCACGTTATCCCCGCCATAGCCCTCGCTGACATCAGCGGGCTTTTTACTTTTATGCGCCCGGGGCGTTTCGGCGCCATAACCGAGAGCGATGACGGCGTGAAGCTTCATGCCGGCAGCGATGTCGACGGGCACCTTGCCGCGTTTGAAAGTCAGCCCAACCCAGCAACTGTCGAGTCCCATTGCCTTAGCCTCGAGAACGATTTTCTCGCCATGCCGGCCTGCGGCGATGCCGCCCTCGGCAGTGTCCGGCGCCACGACCGCGATATAATTGCGCACGTTTTTGAAATGACCGTAATGCGCTAAGAACGACTTGCCGAAAGCATCCGGCTCGTCAGTGACGAGCTGCAGAGCCAGACCTGCGGCCTCCGCATTTGCCCCGGCAGTCAGCTCTCGCAGGCGGGCAATCTTATCTGACTCAATCGGCCGCGGCTCATATCGCCTGACCGATCTTCTCGCTTCAACAACATCTAAAGTAATATCCATAATTATTCATCAAATTATTCAGACCGTAAAAATAATCACAATTCCCCGTTCTCACAACCCCACTCAGGGCGACATGGAGGCACGGCTTCAGCCGTAGCTTCGCGAGATGGCATGTTAAGAACACATGAACATAAGAACACAAGCACACAAGAATTAATTAATCTTATGTTCTTCTTCCCTTGTGCCTTTTATTCTTAATTCCAGCACGACAAAACTTTTATCTATGATGATACATTATATAAAAATAATATAATGTATGGGGCGATTGAAATTTTTTTTCTACTTTTGTCGCTCGTAAATAAAAACACAACTACTATGCTGAAAAATCTCGTTATAGTCGAATCACCGGCAAAAGCAAAAACGATAGAAAAATTCCTGGGCAAAGACTACAAAGTCATGTCGAGCTACGGTCATATCCGTGATTTACAGAAGAAAAAGTTCAGCATAGACATTGACAACGGCTTCACGCCCATCTACGAAATACCCGACGACAAGACTCAGCTCGTGGCCGAACTCAAGAAAAACGCCGCCGAAGCCGAAACCGTCTGGCTCGCATCCGATGAGGACCGCGAGGGAGAGGCTATCGCCTGGCACCTCTATGAGGTGCTCGGTCTGAAGCCCGAGAACACGCGCCGCATAGTCTTCCACGAGATTACCAAGAGCGCCATCCTCAACGCCATCGCCAATCCGCGCTCAATAGACATCAACCGCGTCGACGCCCAGCAGGCGCGCCGTGTGCTCGACCGCATCGTCGGCTTCGAGCTGTCGCCAGTGCTCTGGAAGAAAATCAAGCCCGCCCTGTCGGCCGGACGCGTCCAGTCGGTCGCCGTGCGTCTGATTGTAGAGCGCGAGGACGAGATAAAAAACTTCACTCCCGAACCATATTTCAGAGTCACCGCCGCATTCACCCCCGCTGACAGTGCGGCCACGGTCAAGGCCGAGCTTAACAAACGTCTGTCGACCGTCGACGAGGCCCGCGGCTTTGTCGAGGCCTGCAAAGACGCCACGTTTACCGTCGGCGACATCACCGTCAAGCCCCTCCACAAAAGCCCTGCACCTCCGTTCACGACCTCGACTCTGCAGCAGGAGGCCTCGCGCAAGCTCGGCTTCACGGTGTCACAGACTATGATGGTGGCCCAGCGTCTCTACGAAGCCGGCCACATCACATATATGCGTACCGACTCTGTCAACCTGTCGAACGAAGCCATCGCCGCCATCTCCGACGAAATAAAGACCAAGATCGGCCCCGAATACCTAAAGGTAAGACAGTATCACACCAGCTCGAAAGGCGCCCAGGAAGCCCACGAAGCCATACGCCCCACCTATATCGGCAAGGACACCATCGAAGGCACCGCTCAGGAGAAACGCCTTTACACGCTGATACGCAAACGCGCCATAGCCTCACAGATGGCCGACGCACAGCTCGAGAAAACCACCGTCGAGATAAAGCCCTCGACACGCCAGGAATACTTCGTCGCCACGGGTGAGGTCATCAAATTCGACGGCTTCCTCAACGTCTACATCGAAGGCCGCGACGACGACAACACCGAGGCCGAAGACGGTGGCTCGACACTGCCGCGCATGACCCGCGGCGAGAGCCTCACGCCCGCCGACATCATCGCCACAGAGCGTTTCACCCTCCAGCCGCCGCGATATACCGAAGCCACCCTCGTCAAGAAGATGGAAGAGCTCGGCATCGGCCGACCGTCGACCTACGCTCCGACTATTTCGACCATACAGCAGCGCGAATATGTCGAGAAAGGCGACAAACCCGGCACATCGCGCGACTGCCTCACCATAACCCTCAGAAAAGGCAAAGTCACCGAGAAGACCAAGACCGAAACTGTCGGCTCAGACAAAGGCAAGCTGATACCGACCGACATAGGCGTCGTCGTCAACACCTTCCTGACCGAATTCTTCCCCGACATCCTCGACTACAACTTCACCGCCCGTGTCGAAGAGAAATTCGACGAAATCGCCGAAGGCAAACTCGGCTGGACAACAGAGATGAGCGACTTCTACACGATCTGCTTTCGCTCTCCATCAGCAATCATGGCGGCAACATCGCGGGGGCTACCCTCCTGAAATATGACACCTATGTCAACACCGACCCCAAGACAGGCAAACAGGTGAGCGTCAAAATCGGCCGCTTCGGCCCCCTCGTACAGATCGGCCAGGGCGACGGCGACGACAAACCCCTCTTCGCCTCGCTGCTCAAAGGCCAGTCGGTATCGACAATCACCCTTGACGAAGCCCTGAAGCTCTTCGACTTCCCCCGCACGCTCGGCACATACGAAGACCATGACATCGTCGTCGGCATCGGCCGCTTCGGCCCCTACGTCCGTCACGACGGCAAGTTCATCTCCATCCCCAAAGAGACGCTCCCCGCATCGCTGACCCTCGCCGAAGCCATCGAACTCATCAACGACAAACGCGACGAGGAGCGCCGCCGTGTCGTCAAGACCTTCGACAACGACCCCGACCTCAGGATTCTCAACGGCCGCTACGGCGTCTATATCGCATACAAAAAGTCTAACTACAAGATACCCAAGACTGTCACCGACCCGGCGTCGCTCGACTACGAGGCCGCAATGGAGATTGTCAGCAGTCAGGATGCGGCACCTAAGAAAACGACACGCCGCGCAAGCACTAAAAAGAAAGCGTAATTATGTCACCCAAACGTTTAGCCGTAAAACCGGGAGCCGAACGCTCGCGTTTCAGACCCGACAACATACTCACCTACGAGCCTGCCGGACCGACACTGTTGCTCGACTACCTCTTCGCCATCATGCCCGACCGCAAGCGCACGACGGTCAAAGACTTTCTCAAACACCGTCAGGTCATGGTCAACGGAGCCATTTCGACACAGTTTGACCAGCCGCTCGACAAAGGCGACACCGTCAAAGTCAACACCACGCGCGAATTCCAGGTGCTACGCCACTCGCGCCTGTCTATCGTCTACGAAGACGACGACATCATCGTCGTCAACAAAGGCTACGGCCTGCTGTCGATGGGCAACGAGCGCGTCAAGGAAGGCACAGCCTACTCAATCGTGCGCGACTATGTCAAGCGCAAGAATCCGGCCAACAAGATCTTCATCGTCCACCGTCTCGACCAGCACACATCCGGCCTGATGATGTTCGCCAAAAACGCCGAAGCCAAAGGCAAGATGCAGCACAACTGGAACAACATGGTCATCGAGCGCCGCTACGTCGCCGTCACCGAAGGCAAAATCGAGACTCCCGAGGGCGATATACGCAGCTATCTCGCCGAAAACTCACAGCACGAAGTCTACTCGACCGACAACCCCGAGGAAGGCAAACTCGCCGTGACACATTACCGCGTGCTCAAATCGGCCAACGGCTACACCCTCGTCGAGCTGCAGCTACAGACAGGACGCAAAAACCAGATACGCGTCCATCTCAAAGACATCGGCCACCCCATCGCCGGCGACCGCAAATACGGAGCGAAAACATCTCCGGCCCACCGAGTCGCCCTCCACGCGCTCACTCTGCGTTTTATCCATCCCGTCACCGGCCGCGACATGAATTTCTCGTCACAGCTGCCGCCGTCGTTCGCCGCGATGGTTAAATAATGTCATCATATAGTTAAACTACGTTAAATATTCGCATTTATATATATGTGAGAGGCGCGCATCGCATCAATCACCGCAAATTTTATGTATCTTTGCATAACAAAGAACCGGAGGGAGCTGAGGCTTCCTCTTCTTTTTTAATCAAACGACACAGACATGATTGACAAAGAGCTTCTCACAAAGACAGTTGAAGACGCCATTGCCGGCACCGACCTGTTTCTGGTCGATATAAAAATCACACCGGCCAACGACATCACCGTCGAGATCGATTCGCCCGAGGGCGTCGACATCGACAGCTGCGCCGACATCACCCGCAAGATTGAAAGCGTCTTCGACCGTGACACAGAAGATTATTCGCTCGAAGTCGGCTCGGCCGGCCTCACCTCGCCATTCAAAGTCAGAGGCCAGTATCTCAAGAACATCGGCAACGACATCGAGATTCTGACCCGCGACGGACGCAAGATACACGCTACGCTGACCGAAGTCGGCGACGACAGCTTCACAGCCGAGACACCCGTCAAAGTCAAAGAGCCGGGCGCAAAAAAGGCCACAATCGTCATGCAGCCCGAGACATTCAAGTTTGACGACTGCAAGTCAGTGAGATATGAGATAAAATTTAAATAAGACCAAATAAAACATAAACCCCGACAACAGTAATTCCCCATGGCTAAGAAAGAGGAAACCCCCAATATGGTCGAGCAGTTTGCCGAGTTCAAAGAACTCAAGAACATCGACAAGACCACGATGATCAGCGTGCTCGAAGAATCATTCCGCAACGTGCTGGCTAAAATGTTCGGCACCGACGAAAATCTCGACGTCATCCTCAACCCCGACAAGGGCGACGTACAGATTTTCCAGAACCTCCAGGTCGTTCCCGACGGCGAGGTAACCGACCCCAACACCCAGATAGCGCTGAGCGACGCCCGCGCCGACAACGACCCCGACGCCGAGGTCGGCGAAGAGCATACAAAAGAGATCATCTTCGAGAAATTCGGGCGCCGAGCCATCCTCAACCTGCGCCAGACACTCCAGTCGAAGATTCTCGACCTCCAGAAAGAAGCCATCTACAACAAATTCAAAGACCTCGAGGGCGACCTCGTCAGCGGCGAAGTCTATCAGACATGGTCGAAAGAGACCCTGCTGCTCGACGTCGACAAAAACGAGCTCATCCTCCCCAAGAGCGAATCGATTCCCGGCGACTACTTCAGAAAAGGCGAGACCGTCCGCGCCGTCATCGCCAACGTCGACAACAAGAACAACAACCCGAAGATTACCGTCTCGCGCACGAACGAAAACTTCCTGCGCCGTCTCTTCGAACTCGAGGTGCCCGAAATCCACGACGGTCTGATCAACATCCGCGCCGTGGCCCGCATCCCGGGCGAACGCGCCAAAATCGCCGTCGAGAGCTATGACGACCGCATCGACCCAGTCGGAGCATGCGTCGGCGTCAAGGGCTCGCGCATACACGGCATCGTCCGCGAGCTCCGCAACGAGAACATCGACGTCATCAACTTCACCGCCAATCCTTCGCTCTTCATACAGCGCGCCCTCTCGCCCGCCAAAATCTCGTCGATACGTCTCGACGAAGAAGAGAAGAAAGCCGAAGTCTTCCTGCGCCCCGAAGAAGTATCGCTCGCCATCGGCAAGAACGGCCTCAACATCAAGCTCGCCTCGATGCTGACCGGCTACACCATCGACGTCTACCGCGACAGCGAGGAAAACCTCGAGGAAGACATCTACCTCGACGAATTCAAGGACGAAATCGACGGCTGGGTCATCGACGCCCTCAAGAACATCGGCTTCGTCACCGCCAAGAGCGTCCTCAACGCCCCGCGCGAAATGCTCATCGAGAAAGCCGACCTCGAGGAATCTACCGTCGACAACATCATCGCCATCCTCAAGGCAGAGTTTGAAGACTGATAGAGTCAGACGACCAACGGCGGCGATAGTCCGGTAAACAGCAGATTAATAGTAAACGAAAAAACAGATATAATTCAGTCGGGCGAGATGCCCATAACAACGACACTGCCCCGACAAGCACAGTTTTTATGCCGAAAACAAAAATAAGTACAGTCGCAAAAGAACTCAATGTGGCCCTGCCGACAGTCATTGACTTCCTGCGCAAAAAAAACATCAACATCGACGAAAACCCCAACACCCGTGTTGAGGAAGATGTCGTCGCCCTACTGGTCAGTGAATTCAAACACGACAAAGATCTCAAAACCAAGTCAGACCGATTCTCGACCGAACGTCAGAACAGCCGCGGCAAAAGCCAGCAGCAACAGCAGCAGCCTGCGCGCGAAACCGACGACACCCCTCTGACAACGACCGTCCACAAGACTCGCATTCTCGGCAAAATCGAACTCGACTCCAAAGGCAATCCCGTCCGCAAGCCGGCCGACAGCAAACCCGCCGAAACAACCGTAAAAAAAGAAGCGGCGACCGCGGGCGCTGAAACAGTCAGACCCGAAAAGAAAAACGCTGAAACAGACAAAAAGACTGAAATCAACAACAATAACATAACGACCGAAGAGGTGAAACAGACCCCGGCCCAGAAAACAGCCGTCAAGACTGCCGAAGTACACATAACCGAGAAAAAAGTTGTGTCAAAATCAGTCGAAGCGGCCAAAATTCAGCCTGAAGTCAGAAAAGCCGTCGAGCCCGAAAAGAAAGAAATGACAGCAACCAACCAAAAGACCGTCGCAAAGACCGAGACAGCCACCGCAGCGACAACAGTGGAAAAAACAAAGGACGATGTCTTCGTGCCCGAGCGCACCCACGCCACTCCGCAACTGAACGTCATCGGCAAAATCGATCTCGACGCCATCAACCAGTCGACACGCCCCAAGAAGAAATCAAAAGAAGAGAAACGTGCCGACCGCAATGCACGCAACGGCTCGGGAGACTCAGGCCAGGGCGACCGCAAAAAGCGCAAACGCATCTCCGGCAAGGAGAAAATCGACATAGAGAAGACCGGCCAGCAGGCAGGCAACGAACGCGGAGGCTCGCAGCGCAACGGAGGTCAAGGCAACGGCAACGACCGCAACCGCCGCGACAAAAACGCCGCTCCGAAAGAGAAAAAGAACAAGAACGAACGCCGCCAGCCGCAGCACACCGAGGTCAGCGACGAAGACGTATCGAAGCAAATCAAGGAAACTCTCGCCCGTCTGACAAGCAAGGACAAGGCTCTCAAGCGCGGCGCAAAATGGCGTAAGGAAAAACGCGAGGCCAACGCATCGCGTGAGCGCGAGGCCATGCAGGCTGAAATGGCCGAGAGCAAGA
>USIN01000056.1 GCA_900554715.1 uncultured Bacteroidales bacterium | reverse complement strand
ACTTGCATGTGTTAAGCCTGTCGCTAGCGTTCATCCTGAGCCAGGATCAAACTCTTCGTTGTTGTATCTTGTTTTTTTCTTTTTCAAATCAAAAAGCAAGACTTTCGTCTGTTTTGCTTAAAGCTGAAAACCGCGGTCACTTGTGGTGACGCGCCGAGTCTTTGTCTGATCCCGTGCCCTCCGGACGATCGTTTATCGTGTCTAACCTGTGTAGAATGACAGAGTCTTGATCTCGGCCTCCCTTTCAGGAGAGCCGTTACCGTCTCTTTTCTTGTACTACTTCAGTCTCTATTGTAAAAATTTCAATGTTCTCTCGATCGCTTTCGTGAGCGGTCAGCTCGGCAAAATTACCGCTTAAAACAGAACTGACAAAATTTTGTTCAGTGTTTTAACTTCATTTAACCTTCTGAACCTTCGCCTTGCCGCTGCAAGACCGTCATCTCTCAAAAGCGAGTGCAAAGTTATAGCTTTTTCTTATTCCCACCAAATATTTTTACATGTTTTTTCATGAAAAATTCAACCGCCCTTGTTAATCAACCCGTTACAAAGCCACCTATTTTGAACTTTTTCTCAGGTTTAAGTGTTACACCACCCTTTCAACGAAAATTGCAGTATGATTCTATGGGGATTTTGACGGTTTGGTGTTTTTTTATTAATTTTGCCTTGTAATATATTTATATAAGATGAAAGAAGAAATTTCAAATCGTCTGGCGCTGTTGCGCGCCGAGATGAAGAAGGCAGGCGTCGCCGCAGCTATAATCCCCCAGGCAGACGCCCATATGAGTGAATATCTCGCGCCCCACTGGCAGGCGCGTCGCTGGCTAAGCGGCTTCACCGGTTCGGCAGGCGACCTTGTCGTTACCGCCGACGAGGCACTGCTGTGGACCGACTCGCGCTACTTTCTGCAAGCAGCCGCACAGCTGTCGGACACAGAAATCAAACTAATGAAAGACGGCCTCGTGTCAACGCCCTCTATCGGCACATGGCTCTGCGAGACACTGCCGTCAGGTTCGACTGTAGGTGTCGACGGCATGCTGATGTCTGTGGCCGCCGCTCGGGCTCTCCGCGCCGAGCTTGAAGCCTCGGGACTTATTCTGACGACCGACTTCGACGTCATCGACGCCATCTGGAGCGACCGCCCCGCCCTGCCCCAATGCAAGATTTTCGCACACGACATCAAATATGCCGGACGGACAGCCCGCGAAAAGATTGTCGACATCCTCGCCGGCGTCGGACGCGCCCACGCCACATCGATCTTCATCTCAGCCCTCGACGAGATTGCATGGACGCTAAACATCCGCAGCAACGACGTAAAATACAACCCTGTAGCCACGGCATTCCTCTATCTCTCGCCCGAGCGAAACATCGTGTTTATCGACCGTGCGAAACTCGATGTTGCCGCCATCGACCATCTCAACGAGGCCGGAGTCGAGACCGCCGGATATTCTGAGGCAAAATCATTCCTGAGCAATCTGAGCGACGAAGCCCGCGTGCTCGTCGAACCCGGACGCACTTCGACAGCCGTGCTCGAGCTGCTTGGCACACGCGCCGTCGAAGCAACATCGCCGATAGCGATGCTCAAAGGCTGTAAAAACGCAGTCCAGACCGAAGGCGTCCGCCAGGCCATGATACGCGACGGCGTAGCGATGGTAAAATCACTCATCGAAATCGAGCGCCGTGTCGCCGACGGCAATCTCACCGAACTCGAAGTAGCAGAGATTCTGCGCCGCCACCGCGCCGAGTCGCCCCTCTTCTTCGACGAAAGCTTCGGCACGATAGCCGGCTACGGCCCCCACGGCGCCATCGTCCACTATGAAGCCGACGAAGCGTCAAGTTCTGAGATTAAGCCCACAGGTCTGCTGCTCATCGACTCTGGCGCACAATATTACGACGGCACCACCGACCTCACGCGCACAATAGCCCTCGGCACACCCACCGACATGGAGCGCAGCGACTTCACCCTCGTCATGAAAGGCCACATCTCGCTGGCCCAGGTCATTTTCCCAGCCGGAACATGCGGTATGCAGCTCGACGCTCTCGCGCGCCGCTTCCTATGGCAGCACGGCCTGACCTACCTCCACGGCACCGGCCACGGCGTAGGCCACTTCCTCAACGTCCACGAAGGACCACAGAGCATACGACTCAACTATGTCCCCGCACCGCTGACACCCGGCATGATCACATCGAACGAGCCCGGACTCTACCGCGAAGGCATCCACGGAATCCGCTGCGAGAACCTCGTGCTGACCGTTCCCGCGATGACCACCGAATTCGGCGACTTTTATAAGTTCGAGACCCTGACGCTCTGTCCCTTCGACCGCAAGCTCTTCGACCTCTCGCTGATGACAGCCGACGAAATCGCATGGGTCAACGACTATCACGCCAAAGTCTGCGCCGCCCTGTCGCCCGCTCTTGACGCCGACAGCCGCGCATGGCTCGAAAAAGCGACAGCGCCGCTCGAATAATGCACAATTGAGTCAATGCACAATTCATAATGCACAATTAGCCCAATTCAAAAATTCAAAATTCAACATTCAAAATTAAGATAAAAGTATGGCAATTATAGTCCCCGTTCGCGGATTCACGCCCAAGATGGGCCGCGACTGCTTTCTGGCAGAAAACGCCGCCGTCATCGGCGATGTCGAGATGGGCGACGACTGCAGCGTATGGTTCGGCACAGTCATCCGCGGCGATGTCAACTCGATACGCATCGGCAACTGCGTCAACATCCAGGACGGCTCGGTTCTCCACACACTCTACCAGAAATCAACCATCGAAATCGGCGACTACGTCTCGATAGGACACAACGTCACCATCCACGGCGCCAAAATCGACGACTATGCCCTCATAGGCATGGGTTCTGTCGTCATGGATGACGCCGAGGTTGGCCGCGGCGCCATCGTAGCAGCCGGATCGGTCGTGAAATCACGCACCAAAATCGGCCCCAACGAACTATGGGCCGGCGTTCCCGCCAAATATGTCAAACAGGTCGACCCCAAGCAAAGCGCTGAAATCAACCGCAAGATAGCCCATAACTATCTTATGTATTCACGCTGGTATACCGACCCCGACAACCCCGACAACCTCAAATGACAGAAAGGGTTATTTTATCGTTAAAAAGTTTTGTCATCTAAAAAAGTATTATTAATTTTGCCCCGCAAAACGCAAAAACGACAATAAACAAACAATTAAATATTTTCAACAACCAATATGATTATCGTACAAGTAAAAGAAGGCGAAAACATCGAAAGAGCTCTCAAAAAATTCAAAAGAAAATTCGAGAAAACCGGCATCGTCAAAGAACTCCGCAGCCGTCAGGCTTTCCAGAAGCCGTCTGTGACAAACCGCAAAAAAATGATGAAAGCGGTCTATGTCCAGAAACTCCGCGCGGTTGAAGAATAATCGATTCGCCCCGACCAATCCGGCCATCAGAGTCCGAGACGACTTGTAACCGGAATTTTTCCTTGTTTTATTTGGCAAAATAAAAAGGATTGACTAAATTCGCTGCAACCACAGGCACTAAAGCCTAACGGTCGACGAATATATGTTAATCGACTCTTTCACGACATATCTGCGGTGTGAGCTGAATTCATCGGTTCACACCGTTTTGTCATATAGGCGCGACATCGAGCAGTGGTATAGCTTCGCCGCCTCGGCCTCACTGGCAGGCTGCGACATACACACAGACGAGCCCGACCCCTCGGCTGTCAGTCTGACTGACCTGCGCCTGTGGATTGCCCACCTCTCGTCGGAGGGCATCGGCGTACGCTCAATCCGCCGCAAGATTCAGTCGCTACGGGCTTTCTACAGTTACCTCAACCGCCGCTGCGGCGTCATCGTCAACCCGGCTGCCGAGCTTACTCCGGCGCGGTTGCCAAAACCGCTGCCCGTCTACATACCATCGGCAGACACGGCACGCGTGCTCGACAACGAACTCGACACAGACGACTTCACAGCCGTGCGCGACCGCCTCATAGCCGACATGCTCTACTCGACCGGCATGCGCGAATCAGAGCTCGTCGGCCTGCGCGACTCCGACGTCGACCTCCGGCGCCGCGAACTAAAAGTCACCGGCAAGCGTAATAAAGAAAGAATGATTCCTTTCGGAGAAGAACTGACAACGATGATCAGACTGTATACAAGCCTACGCGACCGCGACGCCGGCAACCCAGGCGGCGAATTCTTCGTGCGCCCCGACGGCAGCCCCCTCTACCGACAGCTCGTCTACCACATAGTGCGCCGCGCCTTCGACGGCAATACCGGTGCCCGCCGACGCTCGCCCCATGTGCTGCGCCACAGCTTTGCCACCGACATGCTCAACAACGGCGCCGAGCTGACCGCCGTCCAGCAGCTCCTCGGCCACTCGTCACACAGATCTACACCCATCTGTCGTCACGTGAGATAAAAGACAATTACAAACTCGCCCATCCAAGGGCAAAGAAAACATAACCATGATCTCGTCCGCACGGCACACCAACCGTCGGCAGCGAGAAACAAGCAACACACGTTTAACCCCTAAAATTTCAGATTATGGAAGTTAAAATTCAGGCCATCCACTTCGACATCGCCGACCGCCTCGTCGAATTCATCAACAAGAAAGCCCAGCGTCTTACCCGCCGCTATGACGCAATCACAGATATCGACGTAACCCTCAAAGTCGTCAAACCGGAGACCGCGATGAACAAAGAAGCCGTCATCAGAGCCGTAGCCCCGCAGATCGAAGACATAGTCGCCACCAAAACGGCCGACACCTTCGAAGAAGCTGTCGACCTTGCTCTCGAAGCCATTGAGCGGCAACTCGAAAAACGCTGCGCCAAGCGCTGATATAATTAAACTCCTCACCAACACAGGCGGAGGCTCGGGTATGAGCCTCCGCTTATATTATTTCCCCTTGACAACATGCTGCTTCATCACTCCACGCAGCGTATAAAGCAAGCGTCTGAGGTATTGACTATTGCAGGTTTTTGCCAAGGAACAATAAACAAATTTGCTTTTGTAATAGGATAATAATCGAATGTAAAGTAATTAAAGTCCCAAGCAATAGAGCCGTCAGTATCTTCCATATCACTTCGCCCCGAATGTAAGGTATTAATCCAATAAATCGCACCGGGTCGGCGATATATATCCCAAAACATCGGTCGGTCTTTAATTAATGTGCTATTACTGTAATGCTTGCCTCGGCCACAGGCATAGCGAAGGACAGCGAACGCGTCTTTATCCTCATCATGATTACCGCCACCGTGTTTACGATGGCCGTAACCCGACTGACCTATCGGGAAAAAGACACTATTGCCTCCATAAGAACCCGTACTTTTATTATAGACAAATGTACCGCGCATACCGTAAGCCGATTTATCGGTATCGGGCGTGTCACTACTGTCATATACATAGCCGAACGCTTCATCAATCGTATTAAGTGTATGGTCAGAATTATCACCGTACAAGACACCATAGCCTTCGGCTATATCACCCGAGCGGTATAACGATTCATAATCTTCAAACGTGGCTATTCTGACCGCGCCACCGGTGAAGTATGGAGACGGTAAACTATCAGTCGAAAAATCAGTTGTCTCTACACGCGACGGTATCTCCGCCCATTTCATTGTCGTCCATTTGCCGCTGGCATCTTTTGTTCCCGCTATACGCAGCGGCGTGTTTTTATGATTTTTAAAATCAGTCGGAATGACATTGACCCACGAAGGCTTGTCATTGACATTCGAAGTCGCATCTATAGGATACCGCCAATAGCCGCGCCTGAAAAGCGAACCTTCATCACACGGACTGCTGACCTCGGTCTTGGCCGAACGCATATTGAACGAATGCCACCTTTTCCCGTTCGACACAAGGGCGATAGGAGCATAACCCTGACGCACGAAAATCAGATGGTGGCACGAATAGTTGTGGTAATCGACTCTTATCACACAGCATTTTACCTGATCCTTGTTAGCAAGCTTTGAATTAAATGTGACATTGAAATCGATTTTGTCACCGGTCTCGCCGGTAATTGCGTTGGCCTCTGAATTTGCCACCTTGCCGTTAAGTTTGATCATACTCTGGTCACCTCTGATGACATAGGCGCGCCATGAACCCTCTGATGTCAGGTCGGCGAATGTCGTTGCCTCTTCTTTAGGCAGATGCTTGAGCGTGACTCTGAACGGCTTGGTATTATTCCAGCTGCGATAGATGCCTTTGGGATTGACGATACGGTATGCCTGCTTGATATTGATATAGTCGGGACCGAAGGTCATCTTCACCGACTTGTCGCCCTTGCGCTGGAACTGGCCGGTGAATTTGACCCAGGCGTCGCGCTGATAGGCGTTATAGGGGTTGTTGCCCGAGTAGCCCGACGACTTAATAAGCTGTTTAGCACGGGTATACATCGGTATCTGCAGAAGATAGACATCGTTTTTATCATTATCCGGATCATGAATCTTTTTAACCTTATATTTATCTTCCTTCTGTAGTTTCTGATGCGACGCGTCGGGGCAGGTCCATCTGTTGTCGATAATCTGTTCTTCTTTATCGTAGGCCGTTATATGCTCGGCTATATAGTATATGCGCTTATGTCGTCTGTGGTTGTAATAATAAGTCTTGTTGTCGCCGCCCGCATAGCCCGGTTTACCCGTCACGACGTTGTCGCCGGTCTTGCGCAGCGAGAGGAAGCCGTTCCATTCATAACCGTTGTCATTAGTATTGGCCTCGGTAAGACCACCCTCGTTATCGTTGACGACATCTTTATCTTTATAATAGACATGCGGTATATTTGTCGTGGTATAGTCGCCTGACAGCGCTCCGGTCGGATACCAGTGGTTTTCGATAATCTCGGCTTCGACCCACTCGAGCTCCCAGTCGCTGCCGGCGTTGACTTTGTAGGGGTAATACATATCCTGGTTGTAGAGGTAGGATATATAGTAGGGGTTAGGCATCTCGGGACCGGGGACCTCTTCTTTGTAGTCGATGTGGAAGTCGACGTTGTTGGCCCAGCCGTTGAAGTTGAGAGTCAGCTTGTAATGGTGGTTGCGCTCGACGTCATAGCTCGTTGTCTCGTCTTTGCCGAGCATGAAGCGGTAGATGATGTCGCCCGAGCTCGGATTATCGGGATTCAGCGAGACATAGTAGGCCTCGATTTCGACATATGTGCCATAGGGGCGCGCGTCTTTCCACGCTTCATTGTCGGGATTGACACCGCCGGGATATGTGACCTGCGAATTATTGCCGGTGACATCCTGGCGTTTGTCTGACATTGTGCCCATCTCGCCTTCGGGCTGGCGGTTTTCATAGAAGAATATTGCCTGCGTCGCCTGGAAATGGCAGCTGTCGACGGTCTGAAAATTGCGGGGCTTGGCCTCGCCTTTTTCGTTCATGCCGAGAATGTGGAGCACGTCACCCTTGGCGACACGCGCCGGATAGGTGGCGTTGAAGTCGTAGTTGGTCGGCTCTTTGTCGCCGCTGTAATAGACGAGGCTCTCGCCGTCGATGAGTTCGTCGCCCTCGGCGGGACGGTTGTCGGCGCCGAGCTTGCAGTGTTTGGGCATGTCTTTGACTGTCGCCCTTTTGATATAGATGATGACGCCGTCTTTGAGGCGTGTGCCGTTATATGCGATCGTGAGCTTCGAGGCGGCGCGCTTGACCCAGGCGTGGAGCGTCATATTGCTGCCCTCGATGCGCGTCACCGGCGCGTCGAAGCCGTCGGCGGCCGTCGAAGTCTTGGGCGCGAAATAGCCGAGCATCTCGCTGTTCTTGGTGACGTCGCTGTTCCAGACGAGGTCGATGGCCCGGAGCTTGGCTACGGTCGACACATCGTCGCCGCTGAGGTCGCGGTTGGCGACAGCGTAGATGCGATAATCGCCATTGGGCACTGTCAGCGAATACTCGACCCGGGGCGCGTTGATTTCGGCCGATGTAGTTCCGTCGGGACGCGTATTGTTGGGATATGACGTCTTATAGCCGGTTATCTTTATCTTGCCGTCGAAATCGGCTGTTTTGACGATGTTACCGTCCTTGTCATAGAAGAGCATCCACAGCTCTTTTATTTCGCGCACGGCATTGCCGTCGGCACGGCTGCGGTCAAGAGCGGGCGTAAAGTTCTCAAACTGCAGAGTCGCGTCAATTCTGGTAAATCCCGGCTTGACTTCACCATTGGGCTGCGGGAAGTCGTCCTCGCAGGCGGTGAAGCCGGCAAAAAGCACTGTGGCCAGTAATATCTTTATAATCAATATGTGTTTCATCATTTGGGATCGATACCGAAGATTGGGTCGAGCTTGACTTCGCCGTAGGGTACCACGTCGACGATGACGGTAATCTGCGAGACCTCGTCATGCTTGTCAATTGTAAACTTATAATAATAGTTTCGACGGATGTCAAACGGCGAACCTACCTCAACGCCTTCGGGAGGGTTCTGATAATATTTGAAATCGATAAACTGTCGGTCGAAATTGCTGTCCTCGAAACTGACAGATATAAACGCATGGTCAACGGCCAGCTCGCCCGAAGCGGTGGTGTTGGCATACTCGGGAACATAGGCAAGATAATGGTTGCGGTCGAGCCGCAGGAATGGCAGATTTTCAGCCGCCGGAGTGTTGGCCGGAATTGACAGACGGTCGACATAGTCTTTGTCATAATTGTTCTTTACATAGTCGTCTTCATCTTTGACACCCAGAGGAGCGCGCATACCGCGTGTGTTGTATCGTGATAGCAGACACGATGTCATTGTCCACTTGTCTGAAGGACATTCGACCTCGATCTTGGCGTAGGCACGCAAAAGATGGATGCGGCCGAGCATAGCGAAATTCGAAGCGTCATATTCGACCTTGGGAAATGATTTGACGCCGAAAAGAGGTATCGGACGGCTGGCCGAAAGCCCCATGTCTTCACGGGTGAAAGTATAGACGGCCTGCGCCGAGCTGACAATATCGTTCATTGTAGTCTCTCCGGCGACAAGTGATGACCCGTCGGGATAATTACCGCGCCAGTTGGCAAGTACAAGAATCTTGAGATTTTCGGCCTGTATGTCATCGCTGCCGTTAAATCGGCCAAGCACCTGATATGTCTTTGACGAAGACGAAGAACTTACCGGTATGATAGATGTCACATCAAATATCGAGGCATACGTGTCGTCGGCCGGATTTATGAGATAAAAGCGGAAGTCGCCGCCCGATATGTCCACATAGTTCTCATATCCTTGACCCGGGTCATAGTCGCCTTCAGGAGTGGCACGAGAGGTCCGTTCGTCTGAGCTGAAACTCTCTCCCACTTCGATCATAAAGCCGATTTCGGCAGGCTCAGCAGGCTCGGGTAGCGGTTTGTCACCGCCCGAACTACACGCCGTCAGCAGGGCCAGACAGCCCGTCAGAAGAGCTGCAAGCGCCGGCTTTATGCCTGATATGTGATCTGAAAGTTTCATCTATAATTATAATTGTGAATTGCGAATGTTAATTGTTGAATGGGTCTTATTGGTCTTATTAGTCTTATTGGTCTAATTACTAATTGCTAATTGTGAATTGTGCATTGTACATTGTGCATTGCATTATAGTTCGGTGTCTTGCAGCACTACCTGCCAGCTGTTGATATAGATGGTCGTGTTGATCCACCGGTCGC
>USIN01000055.1 GCA_900554715.1 uncultured Bacteroidales bacterium | reverse complement strand
GGAAATGCAGTGGGAAGCAGCGCGTTTGAAGAAAAAGTACAGCAAGATTGTGGACGACGCGTCGCGGGAACTTTTCGGCTATACGGTGAAGGTGCCGGCAGATATCGCTAAGGTCAAAAAGGGGGAACAGTTTATCTGGGCTTCGTCAGACCGTCAGACACAAGACATGAACTATGTGTGCTACAGTCTTCCGTTAGCAGACAGCAGCATGTTGTTGACCAAACGGTGGGTAGAACTGCGTGATTCGGTCATGAAACGGAATATTCCCGGTTCGACACCCGAGAACTGGATGACCACCACACGTGAAAACGGCGAACCGTTGGTGGTGCAGCGATCGGTTCAGTTGGCCGACGGGCGTCAGGTATATGAGATGCGCGGTCTGTGGGAGATGCGCAAAGGGGCGCTCGGCGGTCCTTTCGTGTCGTTGGCATATCCCGACTCTGCGCAGGGGCGTTTGTTGGTGACGGAAGGGTTTATTTATTCGCCCGATACGAACAAACGCGACCTGGTGCGCCGCATGGAAGCCGCCTTGCGTACGTTAGCTCCGGTGAAACCTTGAAAAAAACGGTTCCTTCCTTGTGGGATGGGGCCGTTTTTCTTATCTTTGTCTCAAAATGAAAGTACGAATATGTCTGTAAAAAGAACCTTCCTGAGCGTTTGGGGAATGATACTGGCGGGAGTTGTGTGGGCACAACCCCGGCTTGCCGTAGACCGCGATGTGGCCAACATGGGTGAGATTATGTTTCAACTGCCTTCTAAAGTAAACTTTACGTTGCGCAACACGGGGACTGACCCGTTGAGTATCACGGAAGTCATCCCTTCATGCGGCTGTACGGCCGTAGACTGGACGCACGAGCTGATAGCCCCCGGAGCGGAAGGTACGATCACAGCGATATATGACGCCAAGATGCTGGGCGTTTTCCAGAAAGACCTTGGGGTGTACACCAATGCTTCGGACGAGCCGGTTTATTTGCATATACAAGGGCGCGTGGTGTCTAAGCTGTCCGACTATTCAGGTTCTTTTCCCATCGATTTGGGGAATGTGCGATTGAATATCAATAATATAGAATTTGACAATGTGAATCGCGGAGATCATCCGATGGTGGAACTGCAAATCGTCAATATGGGGCGGAAGAGTTACAAGCCTTATCTGATGCACTTGCCGCCTTATCTTTCGGCACAGTATTTCCCGGAGACGTTGAGTGGCGGGCGTATCGGTAAGATCATGCTCACGTTGGACAGTGAGAAGTTGCACCAGATGGGGTTGACGCAGACTTCCATCTACTTGGCCCGTAAGGTGGGCGACAAGGTGTCGGAAGACAATGAGATTACGGTTTCTTCCGTGTTGTTGCCCGACTTTTCGTCTTTGTCGGCGAAAGACAGGGAACAGGCACCTCACATGGAGCTTTCCGCCGACACATTGGACATGGGCGAACTGGGACGCAAGCGTAAGAAGTCGATGACAGTCCTTGTGAGCAATAAGGGCAAGCGTACGCTCGAAATCCGGACTTTGCAAGTCTTCAATAAAGCTTTGGCTGTGGGGTTGAGCGACCGGAATATCGAGCCGGGCGAGACGGCGAAGCTGAAAGTCAAGGTGTTGGCTAAATATCTGAATAAAGTGAAGAGCAGCCCGCGCGTGTTGTTGATTACGAACGACCCTGCCCGCTCGAAAGAGATTATTACCGTAAACGTGAAGCAATAAAGATGACGGCTATGGAACATCCTGAGAACAGTGCGGAATATAAGGGACTGACCGTGAACAGCGGCGTAGCCCAACCTTCGATTGTGAACCCGTACCTGAGGCGCGGCCGGTACCGGCATCGGCAGATGTCGGCAGGGGATTATGTGGAAGGCATCCTGAAAGGGGACGTGACGATACTCGGACGGGCCGTGACGTTGGTAGAAAGTACGAACCCCGCCCATCAGGCCGTGGCGCAGGAAGTGATAGAAAAATGCCTGCCCCATGCCGGGCGTTCCATTCGCGTGGGCATCAGCGGGGTGCCCGGTGCCGGGAAAAGTACAAGCATTGACGTATTCGGCATCCATGTGTTGCAGGAGTACGGAGGCAAATTGGCCGTGCTGGCCATCGACCCGAGCAGCGAGCGGAGCAAAGGGAGTATTTTGGGCGACAAGACCCGTATGGAGAAACTGGCCGTGCATCCCGACTCTTTTATCCGTCCCAGTCCCTCGGCCGGTTCGTTAGGCGGCGTAGCCCGCAAGACGCGTGAGACGATCATCCTATGCGAGGCTGCCGGTTTCGACAAGATTTTCGTGGAGACGGTGGGTGTGGGACAGAGCGAAACGGCCTGTCATTCCATGGTAGACTTCTTCCTGCTCATCCAGTTGGCCGGTACGGGAGATGAGTTGCAAGGCATCAAACGCGGTATCATGGAGATGGCCGACGGCATCGTCATCAACAAGGCCGACGGCGACAATGTCGGTCCGGCACAGCTCGCCCAGGCACAATTCCGCAGCGCCCTTCACCTCTTCCCGCCGACAGCATCGGGCTGGTCGCCCGAGGTGCTGACCTATTCAGGCTACTACGAACTCGGCATCGCCGAAGTGTGGGATATGATCGACCGCTACTTCGATTTCGTCAAGGCCAACGGCTATTTCGACGCCAAACGGCGCGAACAGGCCCGCTACTGGATGTACGAGTCAATCGACGAGCGTCTGCGCGCCAATTTCTACAACAATCCGGCGGTCGCCGCTCTGCTGCGCGAAAACGAGGCCGAGGTGCTCGCCAACCGCCGCAGCTCGTTCATCGCCGCCCGCGACGTGCTCGACTATTATTTTAACCACACATTCAACGGTCTGACAAAATGAAACTTAAAATATTGATTATAATGGCCCTCGCGGCCATTCTCGCTCTGCCTGCGGCAGCAAAGAAAGACCCGAAGGGCAAAGCCGCCATCGAATTCCGTGACAAAGTCTACGATTTCGGTACGGTCAAGGCCTCGAAATGCATGGTCGTCCACGAATTTGAGTTTACAAACACCGGCGACGCCCCGCTGATGATAATCTCGGCCAAGGCCGACTGTGGCTGCACACGTCCGAAATTCGACGCCGCACCGGTCAAACCCGGCAAACGGGGCAAGATAAAAGTCACGTTCCTCACCGAGGGCCAGCGCGGATATATCTCAAAAGATATAAAAATACGCACCAACGCTCCTTCGGCAAAACGCGTGACTCTTAAAATCACCGGCAACGTCATTCCAGACGATAAAAAATGAAACGGTTATAAACCAAATGTGGAGATGCCGTCACGGTATCTCCACATTAGATAATAAACCAATCATTATCACATTTCTTGCAATGGAAAAAGTAATTTTGCTATGTACTATTAAAACCGTTGCCGGGCGAAATGGTTCGCACGAGAAATAAAAAAATTTGCTCCGAGAGGCAATTTTTCATTTAACAGACTGGTACAACGATATATAGCCAAATTACTCTAAATATTATTTAACTATACTATGCGATAAATATGCACACATTCGGCATTATCTTTGCAGTGTAAGTTGAAACAACACCGAAAACAAACATAAAAAACGATATAATGGAAAAGACAGAAAAGACCAAAAAGACGGCAGCCAAGAAAACGGCGGCCGACGACCCTCAGGCAGCGCGCCTCGACGCCCTCGCCCAGGCCATGGGCCGCATCGAGAAATCATTCGGCCGCGGCGCCGTGATGAAACTCGGCGACGACGTCATCGAAGACGTCGAGGTGATACCCTCAGGCTCTATCGGCCTCAACTATGCCCTCGGCGTCGGAGGTTATCCACGCGGCCGCATCATCGAGATCTACGGTCCGGAGTCATCAGGCAAGACCACACTCGCCATACACGCCATCGCCGAAGCACAGAAACGCGGCGGCATCGCAGCCATGATTGACGCCGAACACGCCTTCGACCGCTTCTATGCCCGCAATCTCGGCGTCGACATCAACAACCTGCTCATAGCCCAGCCCGACAACGGCGAGCAGGCTCTCGAAATCGCCGAACAGCTCATCCGCTCGTCGGCCATCGACATCATCGTCATCGACTCTGTCGCCGCGCTGACACCCAAGAGCGAGATCGAGGGCGAGATGGGTGACCGCAACATGGGCCTTCAGGCACGACTGATGTCGCAGGCCATGCGCAAGCTCACAGGCACCATCGCCCGAACCAACACGACCTGTATCTTCATCAACCAGCTGCGTGAGAAGATCGGTCAGATGTTCGGCCCGACCGAAACGACAACCGGCGGCAACGCGCTCAAATTCTACGCCTCGGTGCGCATCGACATACGTTCGCGCGCGTCAATCAAAGACGGCGACGATGTTCTCGGCAAACGCGCCATCGTCAAAGTAGTCAAAAACAAGGTCGCACCCCCCTTCCGCCGCGCCGAATTCGACATCATGTTCGGCGAAGGCATCTCAAAGGCCGGTGAGATTATCGACCTCGGCGTCGACTATGACGTAATCACCAAAAGCGGCTCGTGGTTCAGCTACAACGGCACGAAAATCGCCCAGGGACGCGACGCCGCCAAGCGCGTCATCCAGGATAATCCCGAGCTCGCCGAAGAACTCGAGGAAAAAATCATGGCGGCCCTGCGCGCCGACGACGGCGAAGCTCCCGCCAAAGCGGCAGCCGCCAAAAAGACTGCCGACAAGAAATCAGACGATACCGCCGAGACAGCTGCTGTCAACGACGACAAGCTCTTTGACGACACTCTGCCCGACGATTTCTCGATTGAAGAGGATCTGTAAGAAAAATCCCGTCCATAGTATAAAACGCCGCCCTCCGGTACTTCCGGGGGGCGGCGTTGTTTTTAAACGGTCTGACTTGTCTGACCCCGATTGTGCATTGTGCATTGTGCATTGTGCATTATGCATTGTGCATTATCGGAAAAAGATGCAGGAGGCAACGACCTCACGGTCACTGCCTCCTGCGGGATTTAGGCTGCTTTGTCTGCTAATATAATAATTACCTTATAAAGAGTCCTTGCTATTAGTTAACACCTTTGACTGTCACGGGGATGTCAAGGTTGACAATCGAGATGTTCTCGAAGGTGACAGTCGCTCTGAGTGTCAGCTGATAGCTCTTTTCGAGACGTGTGCCAAGGTTGTTGAAGGTGATGGTACCCTTGTTTGCGCTGCCGTCAGTGTTGTCAACACCGAAGGTTGAACCCTGGACGAGGTTGCCGACAAATGTATTGTAAGTAGCGTCCTTGACGAATGCATAGCTTACAGATACCTGAGCGGGATCGAGTTTGAACTTGCTGACTGCAGTGTTCGAGAGACCGAGAGCGTTGTTGGCTACAATCCAGTTGTAGATTGTCGCGTTGTCGATGTCGATAACGTTGACGCTCTTGGCTGCGTTCTGTGAGTCACCGCCGATCTTGACGCCGTCGATAGTCACAGCTGCGAGGCTGCCGGCCTTGAACGGATTGATGAAGATGACGTTGAAGTCCTGTGTACACTTCTCACCGTTGACGAGGTCAACATCGTAGTGCATCTTGACAGTCTTCTGAGCTTCGGCGAGAGCCTGTGTCAGGGCGATGTTCTGAGTCGTTACACCGTCGATAACCACGTCGCTGAGAGCTACGCCTGTCTGACCCGGGTTGATGACAAACTGGATACCGGTCGTGTTGGTGACAGGTGCCTGGTTGTAGTACTGGTAGATGTTCTTGCCGTTGACCATCTTGAAGACTTCGGCGATGTTTGATTCGAGCTTCCAGCCTGTTGCAGTCGGTTTGCCGATTACGCTGACGCTGTTGGTGTTGCCGATCTGGTAGTTGGGGTTGAAGCCATAGACTGTACATGTCTCTTTGACATAGAATACCTGTTCGATGACAATGTTGCCATAGTTGTATTCGTTGTCAGAAGGAATCTCAATCTTCACTGTATATCGTGCGCCTTCCTTGCCGGGATAGTTACCGTAGGTATTATTGGTAAGAATGTCGTTGTTGATATTGCAGTTGATTGACGATGTCTGTGTGGGAGCATTGCCGAGAAGCACTTCGAGCTCGACGCCCTTGGCGGCTGTTGTCGTATACTTGGTACCGGCAGTTGCAGTGCCCTGAGAAAGGATCTTCTCTTCTTTAGGTCTGCCGTTTTCATTCCAGACGCTGACGGTTACCTTATACTCGTTGTTGCTGCCTGCATAGTGGTTCCAGAAGATTTCGCTGTCGAGACCTGTGCGGCCATAGAGAACCTTGTTGACCTGCTGGTAGTCCATACCGGCTGCGAATGAATAAGTGGCGGCGAGGTTATGGTATTCGTATGCAGTAGTGTTCTCGTATGTCTCCTTGATTTCAGGCTGTTTGTCAGGTGTGGTGGGCTGGTTTCTGGTGATGTTCACCTTGATGTAAGAAGAAGCGACCATCAGGGCATCGCTGCCGTCGTTAGGCGTCATGAAGGCATCGACTCTCACGACAGGTGTACGGCCGATTGCGGGAGCAAGGTATTTGGCCGGGGTGTCGCCGGGGCCGGGATTGGCGGGTTTGAGGTTCTCCTCGCTGACTTTGAGGACGCCTTCCTCGCTGAGAGTGACAAACCACTGCTGGTTGGTCTTCTGGGCGTCGGCTGCGATATATTCTTTAGGCAGCGAGTATTTATAAGAGATGCCGTCGAAACCGAGAGCGGTGAGTGTCGACTGAAGTGTCTCCTCATAAAGTTCGACATACTCGGCAAGGTTGAGTTCGCCGGTGTAGACCATGTTGAGGTTGGGGTCTTTGGCGAGAGTGACACCTACGATATCCTGGATGAACTGGCTTGTCTCGGCATTGGCGTTGACAATGGCGTAGTCACGGGAATAATAGAGCTTGTGGTTGTTCTTGGGGTTGGCGATGACACCTACAACGGGACTCGACGAGGGAGCCACATAGTCGGTAACAAAGGGCACCTGACCGTTCCAGAGCTGGAGGGCGGCGATGTCTTTCTTGTTACCTGTAGCGGCAGCTGTTTTGTTGTAAGTGGCCGATACGGCGAGAACACCCTCGGTGTTAGCCTTCTCAACATCGAATTTTGTCACATTCAGCAGGTCCTCGAGGTCGCCGGCAGCTTTGCGTGATGTGGCGATGTCGCGGTTGATGAATTTGGCAAATGATGTCTCAGAAACAAATGCGTTCTGCGGGCTGACGCGATAGAAGAGGTCGACGATGTTCGACTTGTTCCAGTTGGTCTGCGGAGCAAATGCTTTTGTAGCTGTGTTATATTTGCTTTCGCTGTAGTAAGCGTTGATATGGTAGAAAGGCTTGTCGGTTGTGGGATAGCCGCCTACGTTCGAGAGAACAGTGGGGATGAAGGCGAGCGTGCCCATCGGCGTGCCGAGCTGAATCTTTACAGAAGTCGGTTTGCCGTCGGCGCCCTTGACACCGTCGATGGTCAGCTCGTTGCCGCTGTAGAGGGCAGTGATGCCTTCGGCAACGGTCGGACGCCAGCTGATGCCCGAGTCTTTTACTTTCTTGCCGTCTTTATAGATATCGAAGTTACCGGTCTCGGGGTTGGGAACATAGTATTCGCCTGATTCGCCCTTATCACCGGCAGGTCCCTGAGGACCTTGAGGACCCTGGGGACCCTGAGGACCCTGAGGACCTTGTGCGCCTGTGTCACCCTTGTCGCCTTTGGGACCCTGGGGACCGACTGCGCCGTCTTCACCGATAGCCTTGTAGTCTGTTTTGGCTCCGTCTTTATACCAGTAGCCGTCCGCACCGATAGTCCAGGCTGTGCCGTTGGCACCGTCTTTACCATTAGTAACTGTGTAAGTCTGATTGTTGCTCATAACGAATGATATACCGTCGGCAGTCGAGGTGACGCTCTTGATTACCATTCCTGAGTTGATCAGTTCCTGCAGCTGACCCAGATCGACGTTTATCTTGTCAATCTGGTTCTGGATGTTGTCAATATCGTCGTCATAGTCCTTGCAAGAAGTAAATGAAGCCGACATTGCTGAACACACAAGAGCTGCGAGTGTGAAGTTCAAAAAATGTTTGTTCATAATTAATGTGAATAAAAATAATTAATGTGAATTTCCATTGTGTTTATTCCGAAAGGCCGTTTGAGCCCCTTGTCAGGAGATTTTCGACAAAATTACGCCAATTAGATGAAGTGTCCCCGAAATGCGTGTAGCGACATTGACACAGCTCTGAGGTGATATGCGCACACCATCGTTTTCCGGCGGTGCGATTCATCTACATGGCTGTTGCAAATATAGTTACAACAGCCATCATATACCACCGCGATACGTCGCGCAATAGCATCGCCACTGTGGCATATAACGCTTCGCCACGGTGTCAAAAACGATATAATTGTGTTGTAGGATTCGCGACTGTCACAGCCCTGATAACCGCCGGGCCCGCGCACGCTTCGCAGCGCTCCGGTCCGGCCGACCGTGTCACCGGCGGGCATGATCCCGCCGTTCGCGAAAGTTTGAAGACAGCTCTTCAAAAAAATCACGGTCAAGAATAAGGGAGATTCGGCCCAGCAGATCGGTGTCGACAGAATTTTTCTGGAACAGCCGGTAGACGTTCGAACGGTCGAGGTGAAGCTTGCGCGCAAACCACGACACCGTGCGCTCCTGCGAGGCGAGTTCTTCCTTGATGAGTTGTCCGATAGGCAACATTGGCATCTTGGGTGGACGACTGATTCTTGCGGCACCGCCGGTCTGAAGGCCCCCTTCTTTGTGAGACCCAGCGGTGCCCGGTGAAAAAAAAGCGCAGGGAGCCAGCTATTACTCCCCTGCGGGCATCGCCAAACGCCCTACTTGAAAGTCAACAGCCCATTCACCCCACGCCCTACCGTTATATCTATACGTCAAAACCGTCGCCCGGCCTGATATTAATTACAAATGGCTGAGCGGCAGGCATTGCCGACGATATGCGACAAGCACGAGCGCGTTTCATGGCTGCTTATTCCTTTTCAAGTGTTCGGGAGCGCCGGCGGCAGTCCCGGGTGAAATTTGGCGATTTCGCAGGGAAAGGATTAAGCTAATGTTACGCTTAAATATGTCTCCGCAGACGGCTTTCCGACTGGTCAGATTACAGTCTGCACAGCAAATTTACGCAATTTGCTCTATTTATCAACATTTTTAATAACGCCATTTCACCGAGATTATGTATTTTTGTATGATAAAAATACATAATGAGCGACAAAGCAAGACTATATCTGTTCCCTGTGCCGATGGGCGATTCGCCCGTCGACAGCGTGTTACCCCCGGCCAACATCGCGATAATCCGCGAAGTCAGACACTTCGTTGTCGAGAATCTGAGATCGGCACGCCGTTTTCTGAAATCGTGCGACCGCAGCATCGACATCGACAGCCTCTCTATGGTCGAACTCAACGAGCACACCGACCCGGCCGACGTCGCCCCGATGCTCGACCCCATGGCCGCCGGACACAGCATCGGCGTCATCAGCGAAGCCGGCTGCCCCGCCGTAGCCGATCCCGGCGCCGACCTTGTCGCCATCGCACAGACCCGCGGATATGAGGTCGTGCCGCTTGTCGGTCCGTCGAGCATACTCCTGTCGCTCATGGGTTCGGGATTCAACGGACAGAACTTTGCCTTCAACGGCTATCTCCCTGTCGATACCAAAGCCCGCGGCATCAAGCTCAAAGAGATGACGCGACGCATCACAGCCGAACGCCAGACACAGATATTCATCGAGACGCCCTACC
>USIN01000054.1 GCA_900554715.1 uncultured Bacteroidales bacterium | reverse complement strand
CAGAACTGGGGAACCTGGGCTACCGCGTCCTCATACTTGAAGGTCTTTGCCCGGCAGAGCACCGTAAATGCCTCTTTTTTCATAATCTTACAATCCATATTTTGACCACCTTCCAATGTCACTTTGATCCGAAGCGGAGCAAAGGAACGGACCGCGCCTCCGCTTTTTCGCAGTGCGGCAGGTGTGAGACCATGGAAGCGGGCAAACGCCTTGGTGAAGCTGTTGACAACGCCGCCGAACCGGCCGTTTTCAGCAAAGACGACAGAGCCACGGGCAAAGCTGTCAGAAAGCGAGCCCATGCTGCTGCCGATGAGTCCGCCGACACAATCATCGACTACGCTGATGTCGACCACGGCGTAGCACTGCTCGACCGTCGACGATGACTCGGCGGTGACTATCAGGCCGGCGACAGTGTGATAGCTCTGACTCTGACGCTCACTGACTATACGCCCCTCGACGCCGCAGCGGCTGACAGTGCCGATCAGACTATGAGCGAGAAGAGCGACAGATGTGTCGGCTGCCTTGTTGATAAAGACATTCTTTAGCATCAGGTCTTTGACGACAGCTTTAGCACCGAGATAGCCGAACATGCCGGCCGGAGCGTATGACTGCGAGGGCTCGGTAAACATGCCGTAGATTGTATGGAACTGACCGTCGAAAGTGCCGTTGAACGGTGCTGACGACTCGGATCCGACAGTAGTGAAGCGACGCGGCGTCAGCAATCTACCCCAATGCTCATAATCGCTGACATCGTTGAGGTAAATGTCGGCGTCGAGCATGACAGTCTTTCCCGAGAAGTCGGTGCGGTCGACCTCGGTTGCCGTGCCGTTGACAATATTTGCAAAGGCATAGAGCTGTGCCGCTGTAGTGATTTTAAAGGTCGTGGCAAACTTATTCTTGAAGATGGCATAATCAGGCTCGACGTTTTCGGTCCACCGGGCATAGAGCGTCAGAGGCTCTGTGACGGCGGTCTCGCCGAAGACAAAGAGCTGAGAGGATGATGCGTCAGTATACCAGCCTGAGAAAGTATAACCCTCGCGGACAGGAGCGACGGGGGCCGAGAGAGTCGAGCCGCTGACGGCGTTGAAACTGAAGCTGCCACCGATGCCGTCGTCAACCGTGACGTTCACCGTAGCCTTAGTACCGATGAACGATGGGTAAGCGTTGGCGTTGTAGGTCCAGTCGCCGACATAGCCGCCGGCCGCAGCGGCATAGTTGAGGTCGTTGACAAAGCGGGCGCTCTGCATATATTCGGTAGAGCGGCCTTCGGCAAGGTTGAGCTTGGTTTTTGACGAGTCGAAATAGCTCAGCGTCACACCCTCGCGATAGCCGAGCGGGTCGCCGTCGATTTTGCCGCCATACCAGCAGCCACGGATATATGTGTCGGCATGAGGACGCTCGCCGATGAAAGCGCGGCGGCAACCCTCGGCTGTCGAGTAAGAGGCGACGAGATAGAACTCGCCCCCGTCCCAGTTGGCACCGACCAGGCCGCCGCTGCCCCAGCCACCCGTGACATGGCCCGAGGTCCAGCAACGCAGGACTGTGCGCGTGCCGTCGTTGCCGTCGTTCTGGTCCTTGGCGCCGCCGACAAGTATGCCGGCATAGTTCTCGCCCTCGACCCATGCGTCGACGACGCCGAGGTTCATGATGCACGCTCCCGAGCCGAGCACGCCGAAGAGTCCGGCATACATGGGCGCGTTCTTATCGATATAGAGGTTTCTGACAGAGTGGAAAGCGCCGTCGTATGTACCGCAGAAATGATTTGTCCAGACCGTATTACCTGAATGATAATCGGCGACAGGCGTCCACAGCTCGGGCATCTGCTCGCCCCACTGCTCCATCGGAGCGTTGAGGGCGATGTCGGCTGTCTGACGGAGATACTGGCCGGTGAAAGACCAGTTGAAACCGGCCGCCCATGAGAGATTTTTCAAATCGTCTTTTGTTGCGATGAGGAACGGTTCGGCCCCGGTGCCCTTACCACCCGAGAAAAGAGGCGTGACATCAGTGGCTCTGACGTCGGTCGGCAGGGGATAGCCGCCGGGGTTGTGCTTCCATGCATAAGACCCTGTGAGAGCGGCCATTTTGTTTAGCGCGACGACGAAATCGGCCGACTTCATCTCATCGGAGGTCGCCGACCTGACGCCGGGTACGAAATCTTCGGTCGGCTCAGGCGTGGTCGTCGAATCATAATAGCAGCCGACGATAGCCGAGCCGGCAGAGACGAAAGCACCCCAGGCGAAGCGGCTCAGACGTGTGGGAGCGGCGACGACATCGCCCGGAGCCTCGGGCGCTCTTAATGCGCCGACGCCGAAGCAGTTATATATCGTGCCTTTGTGGCTCTCATAGCCGACATCAATGCCGTTGCTGGTGACAAACTGCGAGAGCGTGACGCCGTATTCTTCATTATAGACATCACCCGTGGCATAGCACGACTCGATGAAGCCGTTATTGGTGTCGCAGAAACCGGCGCCGCAGTCGACCGTAACATGGACGTCGCCGGTCGCACCCGAACAGGCGATATAGCCCTCGTTGTGGCCGATGAATCCGCCGCCGTTGTTGCCCTGATTGCGTCCGGGAATGACAGTGACGATTGCCGCCGCCGTCGAGTTTGTCACAATGGGGGCATTATCTTTGCCCGAGTTGCCATCAGCCACCGACGCGCCGATGAGGCCGCCGACGTTGACACAACCCGTCACCTTGCCCGAAGCCGAGCACCCGTCGACGACGCTCGAGCCCTCAAGACGTCCTATCAGGACGCCCGAGTTGCTGCGGGCGAAGACATTGGCGTCGGCCGAGCAGCGTGTAAACCGGCAGTCATAGGCCTCGACGACGAGCGCCGCAGCCGAACCGCCGTTCTCGATGTCGCCCGACTTGACCGAGCCATGAACCGTGACGTCGCTGACGGTCGAATTTTTGGCGCGTACGGCCAAACCGCCGATTAATGCCGTACCGGCGATATTGGCGTTTCTGATATTTAGATTGGTGATGACAGCGCCGTCAAGCAGGCCGAAGAGAGCCTTGTTCCAGGCCGTGAAATTGAGCTGTCCCGAACCGAAGGGGTCGTTCCAGTCATCGAAATCGGTCGTACCTGTATACCAGAGGTTGTAAATTGTGTGGCCGTTGCCGTCAAACGTGCCTTTAAACCAGTGCTCTTTGGCATAAAAGCCGCCGGGATTGCTCTCGGGATCATCGTTTTCGAGCGCATAATCGCCGATAGGAATCCACAGAGGACGCCTGTCGGCCTCCGATGCCTCGTCACTGAGCCATAGGTCGGCTGTGAGCCTGAAATACTTGCCTTCGAACGTTTCGTCGGCGTTTGTGCGCTGTGCGAGACCCGCAAGCTCGGCCGCCGTTCCTATAATATAAGGAGAAGCGGCTGTGCCCTGCCCTTCCCAGTCGGTGTCGACCGAGCCGTTCCAGATTTCGGCGCCCGAGGCTGTGAGAGCCGGTGACAGCAGAGAAGCGATGACAGAGAGTGTGGTGAATAGTTTATTCTTCATTTGCAAAAAAGTTTTATCTGCAAATATAGCTCCCTGCCAAGAGCCTGTCAATTACGGATTTCCGTAGTTTTTAACCGTCAGGCGGACTTCTGTACCGCCCCCCGCCTGTGTCTCTATCGCGACAGTGCCGCCGATCGAGCCGGCGCGCCGCTTTATCGAATCGAGGCCCAAACCTTTGCGGGACGAAGATTTAAAGGTGCCGTTGTCGCGGACAATGACTTCGAGCGATGAACTGTCGAGCGATATAGCAACATATATCTCGCTCGCGCCCGAATATCTGACGGCATTGCCGACGGCCTCCTGTATGACACGATAGACCTCGAGGGCGACAGAGTCCGAGACCTCGCGCCAGTCGGCGCCGTCAGCTGATGAAGAATATGTGAAATTAATCCTGCCACTGTCAGACTCGGCCTGTTTCGATACAAAATATTTCACAACCTCGTCAAGCGACGCATAAGTGAATTCGGGCGGCATAAGCTCGTGAGAGATACGGCGCACCGACTCGCGGCAGCTGTCGATCAGACGCGCCGTGTCGTCGAGCGGACGGCCGCCGCTGATATTCATCTGTATCGCCAGCAGGTCGTTGCAGACGCCGTCGTGGAGCTCGCGCGACATGCGGGCACGCTCGTTTTCAAGGCCCTCGACATACTGTCGGGTGAGGCGGCGCCCGATATCGTCGCGCAAGGCTGCGAATTCCATTTCTTTCTGCATACGGCGTCGACGCTGGCGGCCGGCATAGACAACAAAGACAATCGCGCCGACAAGCAGCAGACCGACAGCCGCAAAAAGCCACATCAGGGTATTGGCACGGCGCGCCTCGCTGCGGGCGAAAGCCAGCTCGGTCTCCTTGGTCTCATATTTCACTGTCATATCACGCAGGTCCCGGGCTTTCTCCTCGGCCCAGAGGCTGTCGCGCAGCTCATTGCCGACAAGCAGCGTCTCGTAGGCATTACGGTAATCGCCGAGTTCTGAATAAGCCATGTGCATGTTGTTATAACAGTCAAATTTCACGAAGGGCAGATTGTCGATGCCGTCGAGAGCGAGAATCTTGTCAAACCAGACTATCGCGCCCTTCGGGTCATTGTTTTTCAGACATATCGAACACTCGGCCTGATAATAGACCATCTCGGTCATGAACGACCCGATCTGGGGCAAGAGTTCCTGACATTGGCGGCGCCACATATCTGCCCCGTCCTTATCGCCCGTTCGGTCGGCTATGAGCATTGTATAGGCGGCAGCACGAAAAGCCGCGTCGTGATTGCCCGACGCCATGGCATTATCATAGGCAAGTTCCTGATAATGCAGAGCGCGGTCATACATGCCGCATCCCGTCAGAACAGAGCCGACGACACCGAAGACCGTACTCTTCAGTTCGGCGTCAGAGCTTTTTGCGACCCATTCGCCTGACGACTCTGCGTTTCGCGCAGCCTCGTCCTTATTCTGCATGTCGAGATTAAGCACGGCGAGATTGATATAAAGCGAAGCAATCTCCTCGATGGTCTCGCCGTCAGGATTATCGCGGAATTGACCCGAAGTCACAATCTCCAAAGCTGTGTCATAGCACTGCAGAGCCTCGTCGATGCGGCCGAGCGAACGGAGAAAAACACCCTGCGCGGCGTTCGCGCCCACAATCTGAGTCTGGTCGCCGCTTTCCTGCGCCAACCCGACGGCTCGAGCGCCAACGATGACAGCCGAATCGGTGCGCCCGATGCCGTGAAGACTGTCGGCAGTCTCGCGCAGAGCGGCGATTTCTGTTATTCTGTCGTTGGCGGCAAACACAACGAGCGACGTGAAGAGTGCTGCTAAAACAATGAGTCGAGGTTTCATATTGATAAAGTATTGGTTGTTGCGGAGAAAAGCAGACATCGATATTTTGCAAAGATAACTATTTATGTATTTGCGATATAAATGCCCTGCAGCGATTCTGGCATTATTTTATAGAAAAAATTGGTTTGTTTTTCGTATTTATTGTCTAAATTTGCGCAACTCTATCAATAGACGCTTCGTATTTATCAAGACCGACAATGTCATTTCTAACATTATACCGCAAAACGGCTAAAAACGCGCTCAAACTATTCGCTCCTCTGATCAAAAACGACCGCTGGTTTGTGACCGCTATGTACAGACTGCGCACAGGCCGCCGTCTCGACCTCGACAATCCGCAGACTCTCAACGAGAAAATACAATGGCTCAAAATCTATAACCGTCACGACCGTCAGACCGCACTCGTCGACAAACTCGCCGTCAAAGATATAGTAGGCGGACTCATCGGCCGTGAATATATCATCCCGACCATAGCTACGTGGAAATCGGCCGATGACATCGACTTCGACGCCCTGCCCGACCGTTTCGTGCTCAAGACCTCGCAAGGCTGGGGTGGCAAAGGAGTCGTTATCTGCAAAGACAAGGCTAAACTCGACCGCGAGAAAGCCAGGCAGGTCATGAGCCGCTGGCTGCGCAAACGCAATTATGCAAAGCTTCGCGAATGGCCATACAAAAACATCGTGCCGACGGTGCTCGCCGAAGAATATATCGGCACCGACGCAGAGCCGGTGCCGACCGACTACAAATTTTTCTGTTTCAACGGCCGCGCCGAGTATGTCATGGTGTGCCGCGGACGCGTGCCGGGCAAGAGAAAACCCCGCTATTACTTTTTTGACCGCGAGTGGCGTTTCAGACCGTTCAACAAGGTCGACGCCGGCATGCCGGCCGATTTCACCCTGCCGAAACCCGCGCGCATCGACGAGATGTTTGCCATCGCCGACCGTCTCTGCAAAGACGAGCCGCAGATAAGAGTCGACCTTTATTATGTTGACGATAAAATCTATTTCGGCGAACTGACATACTTCAATTCATCTGGCTACGACAATGACATCAGCGAAGAGACCGACCGCTACTTCGGCTCGCTCTTCACACTGCCCGAGCCGTCATACAAACCCTGAGTCTTCGAGCCAATCGGGCGTGTGCTGTGGCGATACTGCAACGGTGACATGCCGGTCTGCTTTCTGAATATGCGGCACAGATACGACGGATCATCATAATGCAGCCGCGAGGCAATCTGCTTTACAGACAGATCCGTTGTGTCAAGCAACATTCTGACGACAAGCCCTATCTGAAGATTTATCTGTTCTTTTGCCGTCGTACCGGTGTTGCGTTTGCTGATTATGTTGAGATAGTTTGGTGTCACGTTGAGACGTCCGGCATAAAAGGCGACATCGTGATGTCTGGCATAATGGCGGTTGAGAAGGGCGATAAAATCATTGGTGAGCGCCCACGCCCTGTTTTTCTGCGGGCCGTCTCCGAGGCTGCCGAGCCGTGTCTCGACCAGTTCTGTCATGGCCGTCATGAAATTCTCGGCCTCGCGTCGCATCATCCTGTCTCTTATGCCATCAGAGCAGTTGGCTGATATCCAGCCGAGAGTGTCATACCACCGCGCGACAGCCCTGGCAAGAGAATCTGTCAGAGCACACACAGGCGATTTATAAATGAAATTCCACAGACGGTTTGACGTCACAAGAAAGAAAAGATCCTGTGTCGCGTCGAAGTCTATCGAAAGGAAGCGCGCCCTGAAATCGTCGGACACAGAGACCGGCACGACCACCATGTCGAACGTTATCAGAGCCATGCACCCCGGTCGCTGCGCATAGCTGCGCGAATTTATCAAGAATTCGGCGCAACCGTTCTCGCAAAGCATTATCAGGCAGCCGTCTGTCGATAGCGGCCGTCCTGTCGGCCACATCGTGCCGTCTGTTGTGCCGCTGATAAATGAATATATGCCGCATGTCCTCTCTTTCGATGTCATAAATCATCAGTTTTGTGCAAATTTACTATATTTGACGTGCAGTCAAAACCTTTTGTTATAAAAAATACCATATCAGTGTTGATTTACACCACATCCGGTATGCTATAAGTTCGTAACTTTGCAGGCCAACAAACACACTCTATATGGAAAGAGACAGACTTGACTTCGGAAACGGAAAAATCAAAAGCCTTTTCGCCGCCATGTTTTTCCCGACACTGATAGGCATGGTATTCAACTCGGTGCTGAACATCTGCGACGGCATGTTCGTCGGCCACGGTGTCGGCAGCAACGCTCTTGCCGCAATCAACATCGTCGCGCCCCTGTTTCTGCTCTGCACAGGCATCGGCCTTATGTTCGGCATCGGCGCGTCAGTCATCGGCAGCATCAGACTCGCCGAGGGAAACGTCAAGGCAGCCAGAATCATCATGACCCAGGCATACATCGCCGGCGCGATCATCTTCTGCACCGTGATTGTCATATCGCTGCTTTTCACACGTCCCGTGCTGTATGCGCTCGGCTGCAGCCCTGCGCTCGAGCAACACGCGACAGACTACCTGCTCTGGCTATGTCCGGGACTGGTATTCTTTTACCTGCAGTGTGCCGGCATGATGCTCATACGCCTTGACGGCTCACCCAAATATGCCATGAGCGTGCAGATCGTCGCCGCCGTGCTCAACATATTTCTCGACTGGCTGATGGTGTTCCCGCTCGATATGGGCATCAAAGGCGCGTCGATAGCCACGTCGATCTCATGCATCGTCGCCGGCGTGATGGTACTCGCCTATTTCATCTTCTTCTCTGACAAGCTGAAATTCTACCGGCTCAAGCTGTCGGCCAAATCGTTGCGTCTGTCGCTGCGCAACACCGCCTACATGATGAAAATCGGACTCGCCACCTTTATCGCCGAACTCGCCATCGGCATAATGATGGTTACAGGCAATTATATGTTTCTGTCATATCTCGGTGAAGCCGGTGTGGCCGCCTTCAGCATCGGCTGTTACCTTTTCCCGCTGATATTCTCGATCAGCAACGCCGTGGCCCAGTCGTCGCAGCCTATAATCAGCTACAACTACGGAGCCGGATATCACGACCGCGTCAGACAGGCACTGAAGATAGCTCTCGTCACATCATGTGTCTGCGGTATTGTCATCTCCGGCGGCATGTGGGCCGGAACGGCGCCATTGACAAGCATTTTCCTCAGTCAGGCAGAACCAGCGTGGGCACTCGCTGTCTACGGTCTGCCGATACTTGGCATCTGCGCCATGTTTTTCGCTCCGAACATCACTTTTATCGGCTATTATCAGAGCCGTGAGCAGGCCGGACTCTCAATTTTCTATATGCTGCTGCGCGGTGTGATATTCATGGTGCCGGGCTTTATATTCCTGCCGCGCTTCATCGGCGCAGCCGGCCTGTGGCTTGCCATCCCCGTATCAGAACTGCTGACGCTCGCCGTCATAGCACTTGTCTATCTGCTTCGCAGGAAATTTTGAATGTTGAATTTTGAACAAAAATCTTTTGTTATTTTGCTCTTCTGGCCTTATGTTCTTTTTGCCTTACGCATCAGACAATTGCGAGGACGCGGGCGAGCATCGTGTCGATGTCGAGGCTGTTGTCTGATTCGAGCCGGGCGACGTCATAGCGGTCGACAAACTTCTTGGCAAGGCCAAAATTGAGAACTTTCAGGTCAGTGTCGCCGAGAGCCGAGGCAATGCGCTGACCGAAGCCGCCTTCGAGCGAGCCGTCTTCGATAGTCACCACGACGCTGTGGCCGTCCTTCAGAGACGCGAGCATTTCACGGTCTACACCCGAGACAAAACGCGGATTGATAAGAGTGGCGTCAATGCCTGCTCCGGCGAGTGCCGACACGAGCTGACGGCCTTTGACGAGGAAGTCACCGACGCCGACGACCGCGACACGGCTGCCGCGTTTGAGCATTTTGAAGCGATTGAGGTCAGAGTAATCCGCATCGACGTCATAGTCGGCATGTTCGTATGAATAGGTCGGGACTCTCACGGCCACCTTGTATTTGTCCTGTGCGATACCCCAGTCGAGCATGGCTTTGAGTTCCTCGGCGTTGGCGGGTGCAAGGTAGACGATGTCGGGTATTGATGTTATCATCGGTATATCCCAGAAGCCGAGATGTGTCATGTCGGGTATGCCCCTGACACCTGTGGCCGTGACAGGCATGAGCGCAGGAGAATAATCCATGGCCCAGTCTTCAAGCAGCTGGTCGTAGGCGCGCTGAAGAAATGTCGCCACAACAGGATAGATGACCTTGACACCGCCGCTGGCGGCGCCGGCCATGACAGACACACCCGTCTGTTCGGCTATAGCCACGTCGATATAACGGTCGCCGAGGAGACGGCGTTCATCGGGG
>USIN01000053.1 GCA_900554715.1 uncultured Bacteroidales bacterium | reverse complement strand
GCCCGTAACGGTCGGGGCCGTGAATTCGGGCAGTTTGCGTCCGGGCATATTGTCAAGACGGAAGTCACTCTCGCGGCAGTTGCCGAATGCATCGGCGTAGACGGCCATCAGAGCGTCTTCAGTAATGGCTTCGTAAGGCCGGATGCGTGTGGCCGTATAACTGTATGCGGCTGTGATTGTCTGCTCGCCTATCTGACCGGGATTAGCTTCAAAATCAGCCGAAACAGGCATCAGAGTCTCACGGTCGAAGGCATAGACGAATTCGAGTGCGTCGACGCCGCCGAAGGTTCTCACACCGTCGACAACGATACACCGGCGGCCGTTGACCGTCTTGTCAGGCAGATAATCGCAGCGGTATGAAGAGTCGGCGGCCATGTCGATGAGCTTGCGGCCTATATACTGGGGCAACAGGTCGGCAAACTGGGCGTTGTTCTGGACGCCGCCGTCAACGGTGCCACGCGGAGCGAAGGGCACCGGGTCGTCGGTGTAATGGTATTCCTGAAGCCGGTCGCCGCGAAAGCGGTAGTGGTTGCCGTCGGCGTATGCCGAAAATCCACGGCTACTGTTGCCGTCTTTTGCCACGGCCCAGTCAATGACATAATCGGCCGGAGCGAGAGTGTCATCCGCAGCGGCACGGCTGAAAAGTCCTATCTCATAGACTACCGGACGACGAGAAGTCGGCAGAAGCACTTCATAACGGCAGTCGCCGCTGTAGTCGCCCATGTCGGCAAGAGCACGCCCAAGCGACTGCATATCGGCGGGGACACCGCCGTAAAGCGGCATAAATGATAGAGCGGTCACTGCCGCAGGGAGAAATATTTTAAGGTTCTGCATAATGTGATATATTTAAGAGATAACAAAGATAGTAGACAGAGTGTTCGCGGGCAAGAAAAAAAGCCGTGTGATGTCAGCGATACAGAAAAAAATCTTAACTTTGCATCCATAACCTTGAAAGACCATAATTATTTATAAAAAACTATTTTTTCAATGAAACAGATTAATTTCGGTTATCTACTTTTTATATCGTTCGTGGCTGCGCTCGGAGGTTTTCTTTTCGGGTATGACACGGCTGTCATCTCAGGCACGATATCGCAGGTGACAGAACAGTTCGGTCTCAGCTCTCTTTCGTCGGGATGGTATGTAGGCTGCGCCCTGATAGGCTCTATCGGCGGTGTTGCCGTAGGAGGTATGCTCGGCGACTGGCTCGGACGCCGCAATGCCATGCTGCTGTCAGCCGTGATGTTCACGGCTTCGGCAGCCGGATGTGCCCTGTGCGGCAGCTTTGACGCCCTTGTGGTCTGGCGCATCGTCGGCGGTGTCGGCATCGGCGTGGCCTCGATTATCTGTCCGCTATATATATCTGAGATTGCTGCGGCGCAGTATCGCGGACGCCTTGTATCGCTCTATCAGCTTGCCATCACCATCGGCTTTGTCGGCGCCTATCTCGTCAACTACATGCTGCTCGGCTATGCTGAATCGACTCAACCCGGCGAGGGACTCTGGAGTCAGGTCTTTGTCACCGAAGGATGGCGCGGCATGCTCGGCATGGAGACTCTGCCCGCCCTCCTGTTCTTTATAATCCTCTTTATCATCCCCGAGAGTCCGCGCTGGCTTATGGCCCACAGCCGCCGAGACGATACCGAGCGCGTCATATCACGCATCTACTCGACTGCCGCAGCCGTCAAAAGCGAGGTCGACGCCGTCAGCGCCTCGATAAAAGCCCAAAGCACGAGCGGCAACTCAGCCAATGTCAGCCTTCTATTCCGGCCCAAAATGTTCAAAGGCCTCCTCATCGGCGTCGCCATCGCCATCCTCGGCCAGTTTATGGGCGTCAATGCAGTGCTCTACTACGGACCGACAATCTTCGAGAACGCCGGTCTGTCGAGCAGCAGCTCGCTTTTCTATCAGGTCATCGTCGGCATCGTCAACACCGTCACAACCGTCGCAGCCCTTCTCATCATTGACAAGGTCGGTCGCAAACAGCTGGTCTACTGGGGTGTGTCGGGCATGATTGTCTCTCTGCTGCTCATCGCAGGCTATTTCACCTACGGCGCCTCGCTCAGTCTGCCGCCGGTACTGCTCCTCATCTTCTTCATGATTTATATCATGTGCTGCGCCGGTTCGATCTGCGCCGTCGTCTGGGTGCTTCTTAGCGAGATGTATCCCACGAAGGTCCGCGCTGTCGCCATGTCTATCGCCGGATTCGCCCTCTGGGTCGGCACCTATCTTGTCGGACAGCTCACCCCGGTCATGCTCGAGACCTTCTCGGCCGCAGGCGTGTTCCTGATTTTCGCAGCAATGTGTGTTCCCTATATCCTCATCATGTGGCGCGGTGTGCCCGAGACAACAGGCAAATCGCTTGAAGAAATCGAGAAATACTGGCTCGAAGACCCCGACACCGTTGCCGCTGCCGCCTCAGACGCAGGCGACAGCCTCTGATAAAGCTACTTTCAAAGCACAATTAAAAATATATTATGTCATCTAAATTAAAGCAACTTATCGAGCAGTATCACAATGAGCTCTATGATTCGGTGATACCTTTCTGGCTCGAAAAATCAGTCGACCACGAGTTTGGCGGCTACTTCACCTGCCTCGACCGCGAGGGCAAAGTATTCGACACAGACAAATTCATCTGGCTCCAGGGACGTGAGGTATGGATGCTGTCGATGCTCTATAACAATGTAGAAAAACGTCCAGAATGGCTCGAAGCTGCAATCAAAGGCGCCGAATTTCTCAAAAAATATGGCCACGACGGCAACTTCAACTGGTATTTCTCGACAACGCGCGAGGGCAAACCTCTGGTCGAACCCTATAATATCTTTTCGAATACTTTCGCCACCATGGCTTTCGGCCAGCTGGCAAAAGCGACCGGCAATGCCGAGTATGAGCACATAGCCCTCGAGACATGGAAGCGAATCCTCGCCCGCCGCGACAATCCCAAAGGAAAGTGGAACAAACTCGTTCCCGGCACACGCCCGCTGAAAAACTTCGCTCTGCCGATGATTCTCTGCAATCTCGTGCTCGAAATCGAACATCTGCTTGACGGAGACGCACTCAAAAAGACATCAGACGACTTCCTCTCAGAAGTCATGAACGTCTTCATCCGTCCCGAACTCGGCGGTCTTGTCGTTGAGAATGTCCTCGAAGACGGCACACTCTGCGACTGCTTCGAAGGCCGTCACATGAATCCCGGACACGCCATCGAAGCCATGTGGTTTATCATGGACCTCGGTGTCAAGCTCAACCGCCCCGACCTCATCACAATGGCAAAAGACACCGCCCTCAAAATGGCCGAATACGGCTGGGACAAAGAGTACGGCGGCATCTACTACTTCATGGACCTCAAAGGTGTTCCGCCGCAGGAACTCGAGTGGGACCAGAAACTGTGGTGGGTACACATCGAGACTCTCATCTCAATGATCAAAGGCTATGCCCTAACCGGCGACGAGCGCTGCCTCGAATGGTTCAACCGCATACATGACTATGTCTGGACGCACTTCAAAGACCCCGAATACCCCGAATGGTTCGGTTATCTCAACCGTCGCGGCGAAGTGCTCATGCCTCTCAAAGGCGGCAAGTGGAAAGGCTGTTTCCACGTTCCCCGCGGTCTCTATCAGGTTGAGAAAACCCTGCGTTACATCGCAGAAAACCGTCCCGACCTCGCCGGCAAATTCTAAGAAAAATGGATTACGAATACTATAACACCGACAGCGAGACTATAATCATCCCTGTGCCTACCAGCTACAGTGACTGCTTTGAACTGATCTGATTCATACCGTCATAATGGCCGACGAGACAGCATACTCAAAATATGGCTGTCGGGATTCACGCGTAAAAGCATAGGCTTTTCGTTCTGGTTCAGGCTGGCTCAGTATCGCAAAGGCCTGTTGTATGGCTTTGCGAAGATGATGACACATCGCTATCGCCGTTATGGTATACTCATATCTCCGCAAGTACGCGTCGGATACGGCCTGCTGATACAACACTGTTTCGGTCTTGTCATCAACAAACGTGCCGTCATAGGCAATAATGTAAGTTTCAGACAGTTCACGACAGTAGGTTCGTCGAGCCGACACGCCGCCGTCATCGGCGACAACGTCTACGTCGGCCCGGGCGTCAATATCGTAGGTGAAATTACGGTCGGCAGCGGTGCATGCATCGGAGCCGGTGCGACGGTTGTCAAAGACGTCGCCGCCGACACTACGGTCGGCGGATGTCCTGCCCGGCCGCTCAATGCTCCGGCTCACCCCGAACTGATAGTAAACCCATGGCCGTTGCCCGACACAATGCTGCGAGACAACCGGGCTGCGAACTGACAAATTCAATCCTCATATAACACAAAGCGGGCGCTTTATCGGCGCCCGCTTTGTTGTTCCGATCTATTTTCAGGCTATTGTGATACCGGTGTCGGTGATGGTAATCCTGCGATCCTTATAAAGAGCGCCGAGGGCTTTTTTAAAGTCTTTTTTGCTGCACTGAAACTCGGCTTTTATCTCTTCGGGCGACGATTTGTCACTCATTGGCATAGAGCCGCCGGCATCTCTGACGCGCTCGATGATGCGGTCGGCAAGATTATGGACACGACGGCCTGTCGAACTGCTGAGAGTGAGGTCAATCTTGCCGTCGGAACGGATGTTCTTGACGTAGGCGCGAACCGTCTCCTCAACTTCTATGGGCGAGAATATCTCGTTATGATAAATCATACCCCAATGGAGGTTGTCGACGATGACCTTATAGCCGATAGGCGTATGCTGAATGACGAGACATTCGACCTCCTGACCCGGTTTATAATCGGGATAGACGTTGCCGAGATGCTTCTCGAGACGTGCCGAGGCGACAACGCGGCGGCTTTCGTGGTCGAGATAGACATAGACAGGATATACACCACCCTGCATCATCTTTGCATTCTGCTCAGAGAACGGTACGAGCAGATCTTTGGGCAGGCCCCAGTCGAGAAAGGCACCGATGCGGTTGACTGCCGTCACCTGAAGGAATGCAAACTCACCTACTTTGGCATACGGGACCTCAGTGGTTGCCACCGGGCGGTCTTCAGAGTCTGTATAGACAAACACATCGACCGTGTCGCCAACTCTGACATCCTCGCTGACATAACGGGCCGGCATCAGCACCTCATTACCCTCGTCATCTGCAAGATAAACTCCGAAATCTACTTCACGCGCCACTTTGAGGCGGTTGTCCTTTCCTATTTCTATCATTTTATTATTATCGTTATGTTTTGACAAAATTAAGCTATTATTCTTAAATTTGCACTATATAAATAGAAACAAACGGCCGAAGACATTGTTTGACTTTATAATGATGGATATATTAACGAAATACTTCCCTACCCTCACAGAACGGCAGACCGAACAGTTTGCCGCGCTCGACTCGCTCTACCGCTACTGGAACGAACGCATCAACGTCATCTCCCGCAAAGACATCGACAACCTCTATGTCAAGCACGTGCTCCACTCGCTCGCGATAGCTGCCTTTTTAGGCGACGTCAAGGCCGGGACGACATTCCTCGATCTCGGCACAGGCGGCGGTTTCCCGGGTATACCTCTGGCGATATTCTATCCTGAGTGTACGTTCCATCTCATCGACCGCATAGGCAAGAAAATCAAGGTTGCAACCGAGGTTGCCAAGGAGATTGGTCTCGGCAATGTCAGCTTCCAGCACGGCGACATCGGCGAATGCCGCACACGGTTCAACTATGTCGTGAGCCGCGCCGTGATGCCGCTCAACAGCCTTACGCCGCTCGTAACCAAGAATATCACACCCGGCAATCCGCTCGACAACCGCTATAGCGACGGCATCATCTGCCTCAAAGGCGGCGACCTCGAGCCTGAGTCAAAAGGAATAAGATTTCCGGTAATAGAATATCCTGTAGGCGAATTTTTCAACGAAGAATTCTTCGAGACAAAAAAACTCGTCTACGTCCCCGTAGAAAAATAACCTTTATATAACAGCACTACTATGTTAAAAGTCAAGCAATTTGTTTTCAATATGTTCGGCGTAAACACCTACCTCGTCATCGACCCCGACAGCAAAGAGGCAGCGGTCATCGACCCGGGCATGTACGGCAGTGACGAACAGAAAGAATTCGATGATTATGTCAAGACTAACAATCTGAAAATCACCGAGGTCATCAACACACACCTGCATCTTGATCACTGTTTCGGCGACAATTATGTCAAAGACAAATACGGTGTCAAAGTTGCCGCAAACATCGCCGACGCACCATTAGGCGCCGACATCACGACACAGATGCGACGCTTCGGCGGTCGCGACGCTGTCAAAGGTGTCACCATCGACGTGCCACTCGAAGACGGCGACATCATCACTATCGGCAAAGAGCGTCTTGTCGTCATAACGGTCGCCGGTCACTCACCGGGCGGCATAGCGCTTTATTCGCCCGACGGAAATTTTGTCATCGCCGGCGACTCGCTCTTCCGCCGCTCGATCGGGCGCACAGACTTGCCCGGCGGCAATCAGCGACAGCTTATCGACAACATACGCAAAAAGCTCTTCACGCTGCCTGACGACACGATGGTACTGCCCGGTCACGACCGGTTCACGACCATAGGCGACGAAAAGATGGCCAACCCGTTTGTCTGAGGGCGACAATCACCAGAGATACATAGGATCCCAGGCCTCAATCTCGGCTGCGTCGTCGCGACGGGCGATCTCGGCCACACGGCTGAGAATAATTGATGCGCTCATACATTCGAGACGGGCATCTACCGGCTCGCTCTTCAAATGCCACTCAATCAGCTTTCCCGAGGCAAAGACCGTGGCCTGCTGCAGTCTGTGAAGCTTGACAAGCGAGACGGCATACATAACCGCGAGCGTGGCCTGACGGTCGAAATCATACCAGTCGGCCATATTGCGCTCATAAATTTCGACCGTCTGCCTGAAATCCTTGTCGACAAAGCAGTTGAATATCATCTCACCGTTGATGTCGATATTGTCACGGCCGATAAACTCACGGGCCACACCGAGAATAACATTAGCCTGCTTCGGCGCGTCGATCGACGAAAAATGAGATGCCCAGTCGAGCCAGTCGTCAAGCTCGATAGGCTGCTGACGCGCCGACTCGGCGATGGCCTTGACGGCGTCGGGGTGGTCGACTGCAAGCATGTCTGTCGCTATCTGCCGGTGGCCGGGATTGTGGCGGTAGCTGTCAGACAGAATGGCAAAAGAACGCTCGCTGTAGGGATCTCCGCCCGTCTCAGTCAGAGCCATGAGATAATAATGGGCGATGTCGGGGTCTTCGGGATGAGCCTTGTAAAGTTTTTCGAGCCGGACAGCGGCGTCGCGCATACGGCCGGGTGTCTCGCACAACAGACGGCAGAGATAAAACTCGCCCGAGGCGTCGTCGGGATTTATCGCAAGGGCCATCTCGAGCGACGACATGGCGCCATCGGTGTCGCCGTCTTTCTTCTGAAGCTCGGCGAGCATCTGCCAGTATTGATAATTATACGGCTCGATCTGCGTCAGTTCGTCAAGCAGTTTAATCGCCTCCTTGAAGTCATTGTTAAGTTCGGCGATTACAGCCACCTCGAAAATCAGAGTCGGCTGATAGGTCGTCTTCTTGCGCAACATGCCGAGGTGCGACACAAGCCAGTCATAACGCCCGAGCTTCGAGGCCAGGTCGGTCAGCTGTATTATCTCCTCGTCGTCAAACAGGTCATAGCGGGCGACAAGACTGTCGAGCGCCTTGCCGGCTTCATCACCGACAGGCAGCTGTTTGCGCAGACGCATGATATCCCACAGCGCGCCCTCGACACTGGCGTTGTCGTCGAGATATTTGGCCGCCATATCGCTGCCAAAGGCCGAATAAAGAACGGCCCGTCGCTCTTTAAGCGCCTGACTGTCGGGATAAAGCCTTGCTCCGAGAAGCAGGGCCTCGGTGCGCAGATAATCGTCATTGAGGTCTCCGGCATAGTCGAAAATCTCAATAAGTTCGTCTTCGTCATAGAACAGCACCGCAGACTTGTCGGCAAGCGATTCCGCAAGTTTCAGGCTCCCACTGATTACGTTGGACAGCTTGAACAGGTCGCTAATGATTTCAAACCTTGATTTTTCCATAAGCACCTTCTTATATTTTGATGATACCCTTGAAGTCCTTTAATGCTATGACGGCCTTTTCCTCCGCGTCCAGTTTCAGGTAGCGGCGCAGTTGCGCCTCGCTGCTGTGTCCGGTGATGGCTTGGATGGAAGGCAGAGGGACGCCAGCCTTGTACGCGTTGGTGGCGAAACTTCTCCGGGCTGTATGGGAAAGGAGCATGTCGCAGAACCTCCTTCCTCGTTTGGGGTTGAGACGCTTCTCGTCAAAGCCGCAGTCATGTGTCCAGCCGAGCAACAGGCCGATGGTCTTCACCAGCTTGTTCATTTCATTGGGATGAACCGGGGGCAGCTTGCCGTCATACTTGGCAAGTATGGCTCTCACGCGCCTGTCAACGGGGATATAGACTTTCTTTTCCGTCTTCTGTTGGGTGATGAGTATGAACTCAGTGCCGCCGATTTCCGTTATCATGTCCTCGCATATCCTTGAATAGTCGGAAACACGCTGCCCGGTCAGGCAGCCCACGATGAAAATGTCCCTCACGTGCTCCAGTGTCCTGATATGGGTGATGCGGCATTTGGAAAGTTGTGCCAATTTCTCGTCCTCGCTGATGTCAAGTGATTCCAGTCTCTTTTTCACAGCTTCCTTGGTGGAAAGGTCGAGGTCGAGCATTTCCTGTATCTGTTCCGGAGTGAGGTAGATGTTGTCCACCTCCTCCTTTTTCGGTACGAAGTCGGAATGACGGAAATCATCGCATTTGGTCAGCTTGTCCTCGTAGGCCGCCTTTGCCACCGTGCGGACATCGGTCATGTACGAGTTGATGGCGTTGGGCATCAAGCCCCGTTCCTTCCAGTAACCGACAAGGCTGTTGCGTGTCTCCATCGTCATGTCATCCAGTCCGAGTTTGTGGTGGGTTTCCTTTTGGTAGTTGAGAATCTGTTTTTGGATAATGCGCAGACCTTTTATATAGGCAGGTGATACTTTCACGGTACGGCCTTTCTTGGTGCGCCGTCCGGTTTCCATGTCTTCTATATAAGAGGTGAGGAAATCCTCGAACAGCATCCTGCCTTTGGGCTTGACCTCCACAATCTGCATCATCCCGTTGAGCACGTCGTGTTTCACGCTCTCGATGATGTTCTTTGCCTCCTTGGGATTAAAGCCGTCTGCCTCGAACGCCGCCTTTATCCTCGCGAGGACTTGGGCAAACTGCCCGTACTTTATCCCGATGCTTGACATCAGGGCTGACGAGGTGTATTGCAGGCTGCGGTACTTTTCCCATTCAAGCTGTTTGATAGTGAAGCCCGTCACGACCTTCATGTTCGCCTTTCCGGTGCGCACACGGGCATAGATGGAACCGTAGTCCTCCTTTCCTGCCTTGGATGATTTGATGAAGATGAAATCCATACGCGATATATCTTGGTTTCTGTGATGCAAAGGTACAAAATATATCCTGAAATATGGTATCAAATAGTACCAATATTTTCTAAAACCGTGAAATTTCGTGAGTATTCAAACCAAATGAAAACATCTGCAAATATCTAATATACAAAGATAACCAATAAAATGGAATTTCACTGAATATATTTAGTGAATAGTGGGCGACGATATACTGTCAGCAGATATTGCTCGGAATGCTCACTATATTCGGTCCAATACAATGGGCATTTTCGTTGCTGCCCAAGTGGGAAGGAGCGTGGGCGAAGTGGCTAACCCGTTATTTGACAGTTCATTTCTACGGAGCCATGCTCTACTTCGTCGGTTTCTACGTCCTGTTGCTGTTTGATATTGTGCTCTGCATACAGG
>USIN01000052.1 GCA_900554715.1 uncultured Bacteroidales bacterium | reverse complement strand
AACGTCATAAAAGAGTGGAAAAACGACTATGACTCCATGGTCGTGAATATGATATATGACGATAGCGTTCCGACATTTACAGATATCCTTGTCCGGACGGCAAAAATAGAGAGTATGTTCAAATAGCAGTAAAGCAATATATTTTTCACTTTTTATGGCTTCTTATTTCCAATAGTTTCTTATATTTGTGAAATTGAAATAAATGTAAAAACCTCAAAATACCTAAGAAACAACTCATGTTACGACGTCTGACTTTTTCTGCTATTATGATGGCGAGTGCCGTCATGACAGGCTTTGCACAGGAATCAAATCTCCCCGAGCTCAAATACGACTGGGGTAAACCCGATGTTATCGCCGACCACATGGTCGGTCCGGGCATCAGATATGCCAAGTATATCTATCGTTCGAAACCTGTCATTGTCTGGTTTTCCGAGATTGACCTGTCAAACAAATATACCAAGGTCGAGCAGGTGCAGAGCCGCCACTCTGTTCCCGATCCGGTGCGCTGGGATGTCATGACCCACTACCGTGAGAACGACCGTGAGAACCATCGCGTCAAGGTGGCCTGGAACCACGACTTCTTCTCATACGACGGCGGCGTGTGTATTGGCTTGAACATCAGCGAAGGCGAGGTGACCTGGAACAAATGGGGACGTTCGCTGCTGGCTATCAGCGAGGACGGCAAGGCCGAGGTGTTCTATCCCGCACTCGACGCCCATGTCACCGCTCCCGACGGCACGACCGTCGTCATCGACTATTATAACGCACAGGCCGAGGGCGTCGCCGGCGACTGCGTGTTCTATAACCGTATGAACGCCAAGACGCTTGTCGAAGATGGCGTCTATGTGGCTCTCGAACCTCTCGATAAATGGACCGTCAACGGCGATGACATCCGCTGCCGTGTGCTCTCTATCGGCACCGATCCCGTGCAGACTTCAAAAGAAGTCAATGTGCTCTATCTGCGCTCGTCGAAACGCAATGCTCTCGACGGCCACCTTGCCGTCGGAGATATACTCACAGTCACCCAGCGCTTCAATCAGGCCGGTTTCGGCGTTGCACCTGAACGCATCCTCAATGCCTTCCACGGCTATCCGAGCATCGTGCGCGACGGCAAACTTCACGACGGTGAGTTCAACAACTTCGAGAACGGCCGCGAGTATGAGAAGTCGTCGCGCGTCATGGCCGGTATCTCTAAAGACAAAACCAAGGTATATATGGTGACGACCGAGCTGTCGGCCGCCAGCACCGGCGTCGACTGTATCGAGCTGTCGGCATGGCTTGTTGAACAGGGTGCCTGGGATGTGGTCAACTTCGACAGCGGCGGTTCGGCCGCCATCGTCATCGGCGGCGAGATGCTCAATCTCCCCGGACGCGGCTCGGTGCGTCCCGTTGTCGACGCCATGCTCGCCGTGTCGCTCGCGCCCGACGACGACCGTCTCGACCACATGACGTTCAGCCTCCGTTCGATCAGGCCGTCTGTCATCTCGCGTACTCCGCTCAAGGTGATGGGCTTCAGCCAGTATGACGACGTTCTGGCCGACGATATCAAGGGCTGTGAGTTTGTCTGTGAACCCGCCGAACTCGGTTATGTCGACGAGGACGCAATCTTCCATGCGTCGTCGACTCCGCTAAAAGGTGTCATCAAAGCCATCAAAGACGGCATGACGGCCACGATAGAAGTCGAGACCCTCGCGGCCGAAGATATCCGGCCGACGTATACCTCGATGCTGATTGACGGCAACCGCGATTTCATTATCGACATCACCGGCATCTGTGACGGTGTCAAATCGGCCATCGACCCCGGAGCTTTCACCTGGAAGGTCGAACCCGAAGGCCTGATTTCAATCGATGACCTCGGCATCGTCAGAGGTCTCGCCGAAGGCACGGGCCGCATGACCGCGACATTCGAAAATATCACATTCGACATAGATTTCACAGTTGAGATGGCCGGTCAGACCCAGTTGATTTCTGATTTCAGCGACATGGGCAGCCTCAATTACACCAAGTCGTCGACACTCAAAAATTTTGTGCTTGACCATCAGAATCTTCCCGAAGGCTGGAAAGACGGCGTCAACATGCGCTTCGATCTCAGCGCCGGCCGCGGCAACAAGATTACGCTCAAGCCGGCCACACGCCTCTACAGCCTCCCCGACGCCGTTGGCTTCGGGATTGACAACCCCGACGGTGTAGTCACACAGGCTGATTTTGCGTTTGTCGACGGCAAAGGCACGCGCTTTAACATCTCGTCTCCTGTCGCCGAGGGGCGTTCGGTTGTTACCGCTCAGTTTACCGAAAACGGTGAAGTTTTCGAGGCGGCGCGCTATCCGCTGACGCTCAATCAGATCACGCTGACCGTCGTCAATAAGACTGTCCCGGGTACATCTGTCGGCCTGCGGGCTCTCGAATGTTATTATCCCGGCTATGACCCCGCGTCGGTCAGCGATATCGCTGTCGGTGAAACAGACAAGGCCATCAGCGACATCATCGTCGGTGCTTCAGAGCTCGAGATGACCGTCGCGTCTGACGACAGCCGTACGGCCACTTTCGACATAACGGCAGCCAACGGTGTCAGGGCTTTGAGTTTCAGCGCACCGCTCAATGCCGGTCTTAACAAAGTCAGAACCAATATCGATCTGCTCGCACCGGGCATCTATGTCATCGCGATGCGCGGAGCCAGAGCATCGGCCAAATTTATTGTCAGATAATGAAACAGCAGCCATACCGTCCGGCACCTGTCGACGTCAGTGACGTCGTTCTGCCGCCCGAACTGTCGCCTCTCGTCGAACAGATTGCCCGCAACGTCCATGATGTATGGGCGCAGGGGCGCCTCGACGAGGGGTGGACCTACGGTCCTGTGCGCGACGACGACCTCAAACATCATCCCTGTCTCGTCGACTATGACGAGCTTCCCGAATCAGAGCGCGAATATGACCGCGCCACCGCCCTCGGCACCCTTAAACTAATCACCAAATTCGGCTTCAGAATCGTCAAAGACTGAGCCGCAGACCGCAAACGACTATGGCAGAGAAATCAGTGACCCAGCCCGGCAGCGTCTTCGACCCGTCGCTGTTTATAGACACATACGACCCCGCCGAACTCGACGAGGCAAGACTTGAGGCCGATATCGCCCGCACGGCGGAAAGCGCCGTCAATGGCGACTATGTGCTTGTCATCGGCAGCCGTGGTCTGATGGACGTCGGCCGTTGCGGAGGCATCGATGACGCCGACGCGGTGATGCTCAGTCTGACACACGCTCTGGCGCGCAACGACAATTATCCCGACAGCTGGTTCAGTGATTTCAACAGCCTCTGTTTTCATCTTAAAGACAAGGCCAAGTCGCTATTCAACAATGCTTTTTCCAGAAATCGGCTGACAAGGCCGATGATTAATCCGGCGGTTGTGTCATTGCTTGAGTCGAAAGCCTTCAGGATCGTGCTGACGACCTCGCCGTCGCCTATTGTCGAAAAAATAATGAGTGACGTGTGGGGCGACTCGCTCAGAGTGCGAAGTATCTCGTCGAAAGAGATGACAGATATAAGCCTGAGCGATAAGGTTGACGGCGACAAGTCGCTGATGCCGCCGACACTCTACTATATATTCGGCCGTCCGGAGGCTACCAACAACAGCTTCGCGCTCAACGACAATGAGAAAATCGAGAAAATGAAAGTATGGCTCGGCAGCGGAGCGCCTGTCAATATACTTAATTATGTCCGCAGCAAGAAGCTGTTTGCCTACGGCTGTAAGTTCGACGACTGGTTTTTCCGTTTCCTTTGGCATACTTTCCGCCCCAGCGGCGATATAAGCAAGGGCGACGTGGCGCTGCCTTTCGACATCGAGAACTCAGTGGAAGACATGCGCTTGCGTGACTATCTGAGGAGCTATAACGTCCACATCGTCGATGAGCCGGAGAAATATATCTCGCGACTTGCCGACAGGATAACGGCAAATATGACAGAATTTACGGGACGCTACGGCATTGAGCCCGACGCTCTTCACCGTCACGTCTTTATCAGTTACACCCACCGCGATTATGTCAACGCCATGCGCATCTACAACCGTCTTGTCGAAGAGAAGATACCTGTCTGGCTCGACCACTATAAGCTCGGCGGCGGCGACGAATTCGACAAGGAAATCAACAATGGCATAGAGAGTTGCGGCGTGTTCCTGCCGCTATTGACGGCAAACGTCCGCAGCGATAGCGAGAAGATTCTCGCTTGGGAAAACGATTCGTCGCTCCCCGAACCCAAAGAAAATCAGTCGTATTACAGAGCCAACGAGTGGGCGCGCGGCTGTGACGCTAATGCCGAATGGAAAGTCATACCGGTCGCGACTTTCGGCTATGACTATACCAAAGATTATCACTATCGCGTCGTTCCCGAGAAAATGAGCAACGTTACGGTCTTCGACTGGACGAAACAGCCCGTCAGCGAACTCGTCGAACGTATCAGAAAAGCACTTAAAAGCCGTCAGTCATGATTCAGGAAGGTAATCTTTGGAAAGGCCTCGTCTCATATACTGAAGAAGACGTTATCGAAGGTCGCTATATATTCAGCGGACGCCACGACATCACGCTCGCGCTGCTGTCGATGGTCAAGAACAATCTGCTTGTCACGCTCTACGGCAAATCGGGCATAGGCAAGACCTCGATGCTGCAGGCCGGACTCTTCCCACTGCTGCGCCGCGATAATTACCTGCCAGTGCTGCTGCGTCCGGCCGAGATTGACTACGACAATTTCGACGGGTATGTCATCGAAACCGTCAAAGATCAGCTCGAGAAGCATAATGTCACCCGCTATATCGCCGGCAAAGACGGTCGTTTCAATCAAAAAACGGATAATGACACCGATGATTCGGTCGGTAACATCGCCTTGTGGTTTGCCTCGTCGAAATTCTATGACAGCGACAATCGCGAGGTGTTCCCCGTGCTTGTTTTCGATCAGTTTGAAGCATTGTTTATCGGCAGTCGCGACAAGGGCAGCGAGGTGCTCCGAGGCCTACACACGATGATTGACGACAGCGAGCTGCAATGTCCCGAGGGCGTTGTCTGCCATAACGAGGCCAATTTCAGAATCATGCTCGTCGTGCGCGAAGACGACCTCTTCCGCCTTGAAGACGCCATAGACGAACTCGGCTACCGCTCGATGAAAAACAACCGCCTCCGACTGCGAGCGCTCACTGACGCTCAGGCTCGCGAGGTCATCGAGAAGCCTGTTGACGAACTTAAAAGCAAAACCGGCTTCTCGCTCATTCCTGAAGACGAACGCGAAGAAGTCATCAAACGCATCATCGACATCTCGCGCAACCGCTCGGGTAAAGTCGATTCCGCCATTCTGTCGCTTGTCTGCAGCGAGCTTTATTCACTCGCCAAAGGTGGCGTTATTAATCTCAATACCGTTAGCCGTATTGCTAAAAATCCATTGGGCGATTTCTATAATAAAGCTGTTGCAAATCTTAAAGACAAGGAGCTCGGTTTTATCGAGTCACTCGTTGATGAGCAAGGCCGCCGTCGCACGGTATTCCGCAGCAATGTCAACAAATATATCAAAGATTCCGACGCACTTTTCAAAGGTCAATACAAGCTGTTACAGAACGTTCCAGGCACCAAACCCGCTGACGATGACCCCGACAATCAGCCGGTCGAACTCGTCCACGATCTGATAGCAAAAGCTGTATTTGACAGTCGAAACCATCGTAAACGCAGTAGACTAAAAGATTTGATGTCCCTTTTTTGTATCCTGTTGTTTGGGCTTGTCTTTACTGCAATATGTTTTCATCGTGATACTAACATACCTGAAAACAAAGGTGGATATGTTGTAGCTGATAAGTCAAGAGCATTTAGCTATTATGGAAGACCGGATATCGATTCGATTTATGTAAAAACTGATTCGGTCTTTGATCAGGTTGGCTACTTTTCAATTTCTCAGTGTAGTCGTTTGAAAAAAATTGTATTTGAGAATACTTCAAAAGGTGTAAATAAGCTGAGAATATATATTGGTGATTGCCCGTCGCTGACAGAATTAGTTCTTCCTGATTCTTTGGTGAAAAGTATCAATATCAATGTAGTTAACACACTAAATATCGGGCCGATAATGATCGCCAAAGATGTTGAACGTTTAGAAGCAAAAATAAACATAGATAAAGAAATAGTTAATTGCAAAGCGCTTATCGTTGATAAATGTAATGCTAATTATCGCTATGATCAGGGTGTGCTTTGGGATTTGAAAAACAAAGATGTCTCATTAGTGACACACAAAGTAGAGAAGGCTTGCTTCCCTGTTGAAATGAAAGATGTTATAATTAGTGGCAATGTTAAAAACATAATGCTTTGTTGCGTTAATAAAGCCAGCGGAACGCAATTTCTATTTAATACACCTACATCGACTGTCGGGAAATTTGCGAATCCTGAATATACAGACACAGTAGATCTTTCAGCTACGGGCGCTCAACACATTGATAAGAACTCTTTCGCTGATTGTAGAATAAAAGGTGTTGTTTTTCCTATGTGGTTAGAAGATATAGGAGATGCGGCCTTTATAAATTGTGACAATCTGGAAAGTATATATTTACCCGATCATCTAAAATATATTGGCTCATATGCTTTTGCTGATTGCGATAATCTGACCGAGGTGTCAGTAAATGCCAACACCTATATCAAACGTAACGCTTTTGAAGGTTCTCCAAATGTTATATTGAAAGTGCGTGATGATAATGACGGAGAACGGATTTTCAAACGAGACGAGCCATATTGGCCGTGGAGACCTATTACAGATAATGATTATTTCAGACGAAATGTGGCAACCGAATTCACCGGTTTGAAGGATGCAGGCATATATTTTGGAGAAAAAGATTTATTTGAATATTATAACGGCAGGTCAAACTATTTTGAGTATAAAGATGCGTTTAATTTTAAAGGAACTGATATAATAACTGCATCTGACAATTATACACAATATGCAGTGTACCATAAAGGACAGAACAAGGTTTTCTTTTTGCCAAAAGCTAAGGCAAAAGGTTTCTATTCGTTCCTCGGCGAACGTCCTGTAGATCTCCAGGAAATATATTTGCCTATATCGAGCCCTTACAGAACTCTTTCTGATGGTAAAATTGACAGACAATATACTCGTGAGATTGTTTTAGCAGATTCGTTTAAAAGAAACATAACTTTATATGTTCCCGAAGGCTGTTCGAGAAATTTCGTTGATGTGCCTGAATATCAAGGCTTCAGGGCTATCAAGGAAATGAGTGGGAGTGAGATGGCTATGATAAAGATAGGTTATTATCTCAACTTGCCAGCATTGTCTACGGATAGGTTTGCATCGAAATTTGCTGCTCTTGGTTATTTTCTTGTCGTGGTATTACTTATCGCTGTAGCACTTTACCCAATCAAGCATGGACTGACCGATGTAGCCATACGACAAAAACGCTTTTATGTGTTACAAGAAGTGTTAAGCGGAGCGGTGGTAGCAGGTTGTGTATTATTCGGTGTATATCTTGCCCTGACGATTTTCTTTTCTATCAAGGTAGTGTTATCAGTATCTATAGCAGTCGTGACCATGCTTGTGTCTGAAATTTGTTTCTACTACCTGCCTCTTCCCCGCGGGGAGCGGATGCCTCCGTGGCTGAAGAAGCTGCTCCGTCGCAAAGGCCGTAGCGACAACGCAGTCATTGACTGATGCTGCTCTGCCATATGCCGTCATTTGTTAAAAAATACATAAACGGTTTAAATTAAAAGATGTGCTATAGTCTGTTTCAACTCTAATTAGTACTTTTGCTGTCTGTTATGAGGCTAAAACTGACTATTGACCGTGGCAATTCGGCCGTCAAGGCCGCTGTCTGGCACGATGACCGTATCATCGCCACCGACATTTTCCATAGCGACTATGCTGAGGAGATTGCCGCATTTGCCCGTCGTCACGGCGATAAGGGCCGCTTCGACAGCGCGATATATTCGTCGGTCGGCGACCGCGCCGATGACATTGTCGAGGCTGTAGGCGCCCTGTCTGACAGAGTCATAGAGCTGACTTCGCAGACGCCGATGCCTCTGACGCTCGACTATCGCACCCCGTCGACCCTCGGATGCGACCGCATCGCCGCCGCTGTCGGCGCACGCGTCGTCGCTCCCGGCCGCTGGCTGCTCGTCGTCGACTGCGGAACGGCGGTAACATACGACCTCGTGTCGCCCGACGGACGTTTTGTCGGCGGCAACATCGCTCCCGGCATCTTCATGCGTCTCGAAGCGCTCAACCGCTTCACCGCCCGTCTGCCGCTGGTCGAGACCGACGGCGACACCCCGCTGAGGGGCTATGACACCGAGACAGCCCTGCGCTCGGGCGCTGTCATGGGGGTCGTCGCCGAGATTGAGTATTATCACCGTCACATGCCGTCGCCCGATGCCGCGACGGTCATCACAGGCGGTCAGGCCGCGCTTGTGGCCGATAAAGTCGCGTTCGACTCTGTCGTCGAGCCAAATCTTGTTTCAATCGGACTAAACAGAATAATCGATTATAATGAAAATATCTAAATTCATCACAGCTTGCGCCATCGCGCTCGCGTCGCTGGCCGCTACGGCTCAGAACGGTGTCATAACGCCTTATTCGCGCTATGGCTACGGTATGCTCAACGACAACGCCACTTCGGCCCAGAAGTCAATGGGCGGCGTAGGCTATGCCATGCAGTCGGGCCGTCAGACCAACGTCATGAATCCGGCGTCATACGCCGCCATCGACTCGCTGACATTTCTCTTCGACATGGGCATCGACATCACCTGCCTGTGGCAGACCGAGAAAGTCGACGGCAAGAACATTAAGGACGACAACACCGGTGGCGGACTCAGCTATATCACCATGCAGTTTCCCATCGGCAAATATATGGGCGCCAGCGTCGGCCTGCTGCCTTACTCGTCGGTAGGCTATGCCTTCGGCAGCGGCATCGAGAACGGTTCGTCGTCGCGTCAGGGCTCAGGCAGCATCAACCAGCTCTACGCCGGCTTGTCTGGACGCCTGTTCAAAGGCTTCTCGATCGGCGCCAATGTGGCCTATCTCTTCGGCACGACATTCAACGACAGCTATGTGACGGCTGTCACAGGCTCGACGACGCTCTTCGAGCGCCAGTTTGAGGTGCGCGACTGGCGCATCGACATCGGCGCGCAGTATGGCATCAACATCGGCCGCGAGGACCGTCTTACACTCGGTCTGACCTACAGTCCCGCCAAAGACTTCCACGGTCACAGCTATGTCTACTCATACGACCTCAATCAGGACGAGGCTCCTACCGAGGAAGAGAAAAGTCGCCTTCAGGGCAACTTCTCTATGGCCGAGAGCTGGGGCGCCGGCGTCAACTATCTGTGGCGTAACAAGATTATGGCTGAACTCGACTTTACATATCAGCCCTGGTCAAAAGCCAAATACAACGGTCTCAGACAGGATGGCAGCGACTCGCAGCTCGCCGACCGGTATAAGATTGCAGCCGGTTTTCAGATTCAGCCCAAAGCCCGCGGCAATTATCTGGAGCGTATCCATTACCGCATCGGCGGCTTTTATAACCGCGACTACCTCAAAATCAACGGCAACAACTTGCGCGACTGGGGCCTGACGGCCGGTTTCGGCTTCCCCGTGCCGCAGTTCAAGACCATTGTCAGTCTCGGTGTCGAGTGGATTAACCGCAGCGCCACGCCCAATCCTCTGATCAAAGAGAACTATCTCAACATCACACTCGGCATCAACTTCAACGAGATGTGGTTCCGTCAGAGCAAGATTTATTAATCAATCCTCAGCGATTTGGACTCAGATCATTCCACCGGTCATAGTAGCCGACAGCTGTCGGCATCGCTCACGATGCGCCTGCTGCCCGCGGCCCTTGTCGTGGCATCCGCTGCGATGGCCTTTGTCAGCAGCGGGTGTGGCGAGACGCGTC
>USIN01000051.1 GCA_900554715.1 uncultured Bacteroidales bacterium | reverse complement strand
GAGGATGTCGGCGACTTCGCGTATCTTGTAGTATTTTTTTTCTATGTTATCCATGGCGGCGGTTGTGTGTATCAGTCCATGACGTGGCCGGCGTTTTCGGCCTGACGTATCATTTCGGCGTATTCGTCGGGGGTGAGGTCGTAGAAGTAGTAGTTGACGGGGTTCTGGGGTACGCCGCGGAGACGCACTTCATAATGGAGGTGTGAGCCGGTGGATTTGCCGGTGTTGCCGACTTTGCCGATGAGATCGCCGCGTTTGACCTGCTGGCCGGGACGCACGCTGATTTCAGAGAGGTGGGCGTAGCGGGTTGTGTATGAATAGCCATGGTCGATTTCGACGAGATTGCCGTAGCCGCTGTTCCAGGCGGCCGAGGTGACGCGCCCGTCGCCGGTGGCATAGACGGGTGTGCCGACCGGCGAGGAGAAGTCCATGCCTTCGTGGAATTTGGTGGTGCCGTATATCGGGTCGCGGCGATAGCCGTAGCCCGAGGCCATGGCGCGGAGATATTTCTCGGATATGGGTTGTATCGCGGGGATGTGGTTGGTGCGGTCCTTGAGCTGATGGGCCTGGTCGGCGAGGAAGTCGAACGATTTTATCTGCGAGTAAATCATGTGGTCGAGCCGGTCGAGCCGGTCGACGGTGGCGCGGGTGAGGTCAGCGTCGCCCATGCTGTCGACGGCCTCATAGTTGCGCCGGCGCTCGAGTCCGGCATAGCGGCGCGCGTCAGAAATCGGGTCGGCCTGCATCATGACGCGGTAGAAGTTGTTGTCGCGGGCGGCGATTTCTTCCATGACGGCGATGGCTTCGTCGGCACGGCGGTCGAGGACGTCAATCTGGGCCGATACGCGGTCGAGTTCGCGGTGGAGTCTCTTTTCGCGCGGCAGTTCGAAGAGGTTGTAGGCAAGGATGAGAGCCACAACGCCGACGACGATGCCGACCGCCGACTGGCGGAAATACGCGCGATAGCGCGCGCCTGCCGTGGGATAGACGCGGTCATAGTTCTCTGTGGCGGGGTTGTAGCGATAGAATGCTTTCTGACTCATCCGGTTTACTTATGTATATATAAGTGGATTTTGTTTTGCAAAAGTAATAACTTTAGACTAATTTTGCAGATTATTTTAGGATTTATTAAACGTAAGACTATAATTACATCTTCCCACATGCTTACAGCTAAAGAGATCAGAGAGTCATTCAAAGACTTTTTCAACAGCAAGAACCATCATATCGTACCGTCGGCACCGATGGTAATCAAAGACGACCCGACGCTGATGTTCACCAACGCGGGCATGAACCAGTTCAAGGATATAATCTTAGGTAACAAAGAGCCCAAGTTCAGACGTGTAGCCGACTCGCAGAAGTGCCTGCGTGTCAGCGGCAAGCACAACGACCTCGAGGAGGTCGGCATGGATACATACCACCACACGATGTTTGAGATGCTCGGCAACTGGTCGTTCGGCGACTATTTCAAGCGCGAGGCCATCGACTGGGCCTGGGAATATCTTGTCGACGTGCTCAAGCTCAACCCCGACCGCCTCTACGCCACCGTCTTCGAGGGCGCGCCCGACGAAGGCCTGACCCGCGACGACGAGGCCGCCTCGATCTGGGAGCGTCATCTGCCCGCGAGCCACATCATCAACGGCAACAAACACGATAATTTCTGGGAAATGGGCGACACGGGGCCCTGCGGTCCGTGCTCGGAGATTCACATCGACCTCCGCAGCGACGAAGAGCGTGCCGCCGTCGACGGAGCGTCGCTCGTCAACAAAGACAATCCGCAGGTCATCGAAATCTGGAACCTCGTCTTCATGCAGTATAACCGCAAGGCCGACGGCTCACTCGAACCGCTGCCCGCCAAGGTCATCGACACCGGCATGGGCTTCGAGCGCCTCTGCATGGCCCTGCAGGGCAAGAAATCAAACTATGACACCGACGTCTTCACTCCGCTGATCGACAAAATCGCGTCGCTCTCGGGCAAGAAATACGGCGAAGACACCAAGGTCGACATCGCCATGCGCGTCGTCGCCGACCACGTGCGCACGATAGCCTTCTCTATCGCCGACTCACAGCTTCCCGGCAACGCCAAGGCCGGATATGTCATCCGCCGCATCCTGCGCCGCGCCGTGCGCTACGGCTACACCTTCCTCGGCCAGAAGAGCGCCTTCATGTACCGTCTTGTCGACACGCTCATCGACAGCATGGGCGACGCCTATCCCGAAATCAAGAGCCAGCGCGACCTGATAATGAAGGTCATCAAAGAAGAAGAAGACGCCTTCCTGCGCACGCTCGAGAACGGCATCAAGATGCTTGACGACGCCATGGCCGCCGCCCGCGCCGCCGGCAAAGACATGATTTCGGGCAAGCAGGCTTTCACCCTTTATGACACCTACGGTTTTCCGCTCGACCTCACCCTGCTCATCCTCAAGGAAAACGGCATGACACTCGACCGCGCCGAGTTTGACAGCGAGATGGAGGCACAGAAACAGCGCGCCCGCAACGCCGCCGCCGTCGAGGCCTCAGACTGGGTCACCGTCAACGAAGGCAATCAGGAATTCGTCGGTTATGACTTCAACGAAACGACGACAAACATCCTGCGCTATCGCCACGTCAAGCAGAAGAACAACGAATTCTATCAGATAATGCTCGCCGAGACACCTTTCTACGCCGAAATGGGCGGTCAGGTCGGCGACCGCGGCACCCTGACCGACACCGCCACAGGCGAGGTCGTCGAAATCTATGACACCAAACGCGAAAACGGCTCGGCCGTGCATCTGACAAAGAAACTGCCCGCCAACCCCGCCGCCACGTTCACTGCCGCCATCGACAGCGAGGCCCGCGAGGCCACATCGCGCAACCACACGGCCACCCACCTGCTCCACGAAGCCCTGCGCGAAGTGCTCGGCACACATGTCGAACAGCGCGGTTCGTTCGTGTCGCCCGAGGTGCTGCGCTTTGACTTCTCTCATTTCCAGAAGCTCACACCCGAAGAAATCAGCCGCGTCGAGCGTCTCGTCAACCGCCGCATCCGTCAGGCCGTCAGCCGCGAGGAACACCGCAGCCTGCCCATCGCCAAGGCACGCGAGATGAGCGCCATGGCACTCTTCGGCGAGAAATACGGCGAGGAAGTCCGCGTCATCCGCTACGGCGACTCGGTCGAACTCTGCGGCGGCACCCACGTAGCCAACACCGGCAACATCGGTATTCTCAAGATTGTCAGCGAGAGTAGCATCGCCGCAGGCATCCGCCGCATCGAGGCCATTACCGGCGAAAACGTCGAAAACGCCATCGACGAGATGAAATCGGTGCTCAAGGCTGCCAGCGCCATGCTCAACAACGCGCCCGACGTCATCTCGGCCCTCAGGAAATCAGTCGAGGAGAACGCCGATCTGCGTCATCAGGTCGAAGAATACTTCAACGAACGCGTCAACACCATTGCCGACCAGCTTATCGCCGGCGCCAAGACAGTCGGCGGCATGCGCGTCGCCGCCATGAAGGGCGTGCGCATTCCCGACATCGTCAAAAACGTTGCTTTCGCCATCCGCGGCCGCGTCAGCGAGCCGTTTGCCTTCGTCGCCGCAACGTCAGACGGCACAGGCAAGCCCCTTCTGACCGTCATGCTCACGGACGAGCTCGTCAAACAGGGCAAAAACGCATCGGCAATCGTGCGCGAGGCAGCCAAGGCCATCAAAGGCGGCGGCGGCGGCCAGCCCGGTTTCGCACAGGCCGGCGGCAAAGACCCCGAAGGCCTCGAGAAAGCCTTCGACGCGATGATAGAATCGCTCAGCCATTAAGAATAAAACATACCTGAAACCAAAACTTTAAAGTATTACAGTCAAATGAAAACCAAACACATTCTTGCCTTTATGCTCATGGCCGTGGCTCTGATGGCATGCAGCAATCAGAAAGAAGAGCAGACACCGGCGCGTTTCAACCTCGCCACCTACAACCTGCGCCTATACAACAGCGGCGACTCGATGGTCGGCGACGGATGGGAAGCTCGTTTCCCCGCCCTCGCATCGCTCGTCAGATACCATGAGTTCGATATCTTCGGCACCCAGGAAGGCCACCGCAACCAGCTCGACGACCTCAAGAACGCCCTGCCCGGCTTCGAATATATCGGTGTCGGCCGTGAAGACGGCAAAGAAGGCGGCGAACACTCGGCCATCTTCTACAACACCGGCAAATTCGACCTCGTCGAGCACGGCGACTTCTGGCTGAGCGAGACACCCGAAGTCCCCGGCAAAAAAGGCTGGGACGCAGCCTGCCCCCGCATCTGCACATGGGGTAAATTCCGCCACAAAGACTCAGGCCGCGAATTCCTCTTCTTCAACCTCCACATGGACCATATCGGCGTCCAGGCCCGTCTCGAGAGCGCCAAGCTCATCCGTCAGAAGATGCAGGAAATCGACAGCTCGCTCCCCGTCTTCCTCACCGGCGACTTCAACTTCGACCAGAATGAACAGGGCTACAAGACCATCACCGACGACGGCACATTCCGCGACTCATACGTCATCAGCGACATCACCTACGCCCTCAACGGCACATTCAACGATTTCTCGGCCGAGAACTACTCAGACAGCCGTCTCGACCACATCTTCGTCACTCCCGGCATCGAAATCGAGAAATACGGCGTGCTGACCGACACCTACCGCAGCGACGAGGGCACCGACTCGACCTTCACCAGCGGCAACGCGCCCAAAGAGCTCGTGCTCCACAAATACCGCGCACGCACACCGTCTGACCACTTCCCCGTCGTCGTCCGCGCAGTCGTCGAATAATTTAACACTTGTTCGTCAACAAGCCGGCCGCTTAGAGTGTTCTGACAATAAAGTGCGAGGCCCGCGGCCCCGTAAGAATATTGTCAAAGATTTAAACACTCTAAGTTATGAAAGACCACTGTCACGACCATAAAGGTCACTGCAAACGTTTTCTTATCCATCTCGCCCTTGAGGCAGTAACTCTGGCAGCAGCCGTCGCCACAATCCACGAAATCGAGAAAGTGCGCCGCGCCGTCAAACGCATCGAACGCCGATAAGACAAACGAGCCCAAGACACACAAATCCCCGTCACATCCACTCAGAGATGCGGCGGGGATTGTCTTTTCCGGGCAACCCGTTTTTCGTCAGAACGGCTCGACGTCGGCAAGGCTCAGACCGCACAGATCCTTGGGCGAGAGTATCATCTCATCGCGGTTCAGAGGCCACTTGATGCCTAAAGCCGGGTCATCGAACGCGAGCGTCACCTCAGACGCCGGGTCATAGACATTGTCGACCTTATACTGAAACTGCGCCACATCGCTGATGACTGCAAAACCGTGGGCGAAACCGCGGGGCACAAACATCTGACGGCCGGCGGCCGCCGACAGCGTCACAGCGAGATGACGGCCGAACGTAGGCGAACCGCCGCGCAGATCGACGACCACATCGACGACCTCGCCCTGCGACACCCTGACAAGCTTTGCCTGCGACGAGGCTCCGCGCTGGAAGTGCAGCCCTCTGACAACGCCGCGGCGCGACAGCGACTCGTTGTCCTGAATAAAATCGACCTTACCTATTTCGCGCTCAAACTCCTCGCGCTTGAATGTCTCGCAAAAATATCCGCGCTCGTCGCCGTAACGACGCGGCTCGATGATGACTACGCCATCTATTTCTGTCCTGATAAAATTCATATTCCAAAGATTTGCAGCAAAATTACACAATTTTGAGTAATTTTACAGCGCGAAATCACTACGACTATGAACATAATACTCTTCGACCCGCAGCCGGCACGCGACAACCTCCTGCCGCTCACATATACACGTCCCGTAGCCGAACTCCTCGTCGGCATGATGACAATGCACCGTCGCTGGGAACAGTTTCTTCCCGGCCATTACAGCTATGACACCGTCGGTTATCTCAGCGAACTCTTCCCGATGACCGCCGCAGACGACAGCCTGCGCATCGCCGGCAACATCGTCGCCGACGCCTTAATGGCCGACGCCGTCAAAGCCCTTGCGCCGGGCGAAGCGCTCTATGCCGGCGAACGCCTGATAGCCGTGCGCGGCAGCGAGACATCGCGTCGCGACTACAGCGGCGACGTCATCGCCGTCGACCGCCTCTATGACATCTTCATGCTCAACGGCCGCGTCATCGACCGCGACTTCGCGCTGATGACAGCCGGACGCACCGGCGCCCCAATCCCCGACAGCGTCACCGTCATCGGCGACCGCGCGCGACTGTTCATATCGCCCGGCGCGACTGTCGAAGGCGCCATCATCAACGTCAAGAACGGTCCGGTCTATATCGGCGACGGCGCCGAAGTGATGGAAGGCACCGTCATGCGCGGCCCCATCGCCGTCTGCGACAGCGCCACCGTCAACATGGGCACGAAAATCTACGGCGCCACAACCATCGGCACCCACTCGAAGGTAGGCGGCGAAATCAACAACGCCGTCATTTTCCCCTACTCCAACAAAGCCCACGACGGATTCCTCGGCAACGCCGTCATCGGCTCGTGGTGCAACCTCGGCGCAGGCTGCGTCGCCTCGAATCTGAAAAACGACTACACGCCCATCAAACTGTGGAACTATCCCGCCCAGCGCTTTCTGCCGACAGGCCTGCAGTTCTGCGGCCTCATCATGGGCGACCACTCGAAAGCCGGCATCAACACCATGTTCAACACCGCCACCGTCATCGGCGTCGGCGTCAACATCCACGGCACCGGCTTCCCGCGCAACTTCGTCGCATCGTTCAGCGAAGGCGGCGCCGCCACAGGCTTCTCCGACGTCTCGATGACAAAATTCTTCGACATCGCCACGCGCGTCATGGCGCGCCGGGGCATCTCGCTCACCGACGCCGACCGCCGCCTCTTCCACGCCATCCGCCTCCAGGCCGAAAACTACAAATAAGCGCCTTTTAAGAGAGTACGGTTCCCTTCCCGGCATAATCACCGGGATTACTTTTGCACGGGTCTTCGGATCTCGCCGATTACATGGCATGCATTATATGCCACCGGAGAATTGGTTCTGACACTAAGCGTCTGATGTATGCGCCCGGGAGTGTGTCCGCGGCCATCATAAGTGAATGTTATGACGGTTGAATCTCCCGGCGCTATCTTCTTATCGTAGTTTTTCGGACGTGTGCAGCGGCAGGACGTATGCACACGATAAATGATAAGAGTATCGCTCCCAGTATTGCGCACGCTGACACTGGCAGTCTGCAACGAGTCGCCGTCAAAGACGCCGAGATCTATCTCCTTCTTAGAGAACTCAAGTTCCGGTGACCCCGCATACGCAGGGATAGCCGAAACAAGAGTAATAATCACACTCCAAAGCCACTTCATTGAACCAGGAATTTTCGGGTCGACGTACTCTCATTATCCGAAGCTTCGACTATACATATACCCTGAGGCAGCGTGAAGCCCGCTTTCATGTCACCGTCGTCATTTGAATCAATCACGGCGCCCATTGTATTGTAGACTTTCACCATGAGTCCGCCAGCCACCGATGTTACTGTAAGTTTGCGTCCCACAAGGTTCATGACAATACTGTTTTCTGATGTTTTGATTCGTTCACTGACGAGATAGAGACGTCCCTTTGCGGCTCCGACGACTGAAATTTCTGAGCCGTCGGCAAGAGGATGATAAACATTTTCCAAAGCATCATAAAGCATCAGCCCGTCATTTTCGTCAATGCCCTCGAAACGCAATGTCACGGTTGATGACTCCCCGGCTGCGATACCGACTTCAGTACCCTCGATTTCAGGACAAACATTCACAGTCATGGCATGACCGCCGACACACGTGTAGACGCCGGCGCCGGCATCAAGAGTGTCGTCATTGATGAAGAGGGCATCTTCAGACTCCTCATACATTGCCTCAGAAGCAGAGGTTGTGAATATCAATGCTGTTGAACCGCCCTCTACTGCAGTAATCCGAAGTCCCTCGTACGCTTCTGACGCACGGCTGCGCGATGCAAATTCAGGCACGCTCACCATATCGGCCGTAAAATTAATCTCAAGTTGTCGGCCGGGATTCTTTGCTTCTACAAAAAATCCTGCAAAGGGCGGCAGATAATTCGGCTCATCACCTGTCGACCCGACCATTGTACCTTCAGGCGACATCACTGCGGCTCCCTGCAGCGCGCTTGTGAGAACCCAGTATTTTGCCTGAATATTCTGATTGCCTTCGAAGAACTTGACCATATTCAGGTGTGCCATAAACGGATTGCCGACCAAAAAGAATTTGTTATCGTCCGTGGCAGCCTCAATGACAGCCGACAGCGGCGCGGCAGTATTTTCATCAAAGCACAGTCGGCCGGGATTCGTTCTGTTGATAATTGTATTGTCACCCGTATTTCCATCGGTTGTATAGTAGTCGAAGAACGCATCTGCTTTAGGAAGACGGAAGAGCACTTTCTCAGGTATTGCATCACCGTCATACTTACTCAGGTCATTGCGGACTGAAAAACCGTGGCCGGGTGAATAAGGCACACGAACATCATTGTAAACACGGCTCCACGTAGTTCTGACTGTCACATCCTCCGTGTCTCCGTCGTGACCGGGATATCTGTAAACCGTGGCCGACGCCTGATTCCATGAACGCTGGAAGACTGCAGGTTTGAACCGGTTGTTTTTACCTGCATCGAAGAATATGTCGTCGAAATAAGCCGTCGACTGACGGGCATTATCAGAAGGCAGGTACATATCACCTGCCACAACACCCTGCAGAGGCGATGAGGCCGTCAGCCACAACGAAGGCTCCATTTCCATATCGACCCAGGCTCTGTTATAGTGCATAAACTGCTGTCCCGAAATCTGCGACCGGGGCTCAAAATGGATCTGATCACAGGTGTGGGCATACCATGGCCGGCAGAAGAGACCTTCGGCGTCAGGCCTGAGCAATTGCGCCATGTCATACTGCACAAGAACTGTCGCATCGCCTGCGGCCGGGTCTTGCGATGGCTGATTAGCCCAGTCATAATTATCGACCGACAAAGTAGTCTCCTTAAAAAGATGTGGGAATGTTTTGCCCTGGGGAATAATCACCTTGGTGAAATCCAAGGGTGCGAAACTCCCGCTGTTATCATTCGCTCCATCGGTCGTAAACTCCGATGCGGCAGAATACATTTCGTCAGAGGCCACACGGCGCCAGTTCCCGTCATTATTCCAGTTGAGGTTAACGACGCCGGTCCATTTCTGGTACTCAGGCACAACCTTGATGGTGAACACATCCTGACCTGTGCATATCTCTTCACCGGCTATACCGGTGTCTGTGTTGTTCTCTTCAAATGTAAAACGGAAACGATAAGTATAACCTTCCTTAAAGTTTATATGATTGCCATAAAACACTGCACAGAAGCGGTTTGTCGGTTTTCCTTTTTCGGCATCAAGAGATCTGAGCTCTCCTACCGGACTATCGAAATTCAGATTCCTATATTCAGGGTCGTCAGTCTGGACGATGAAGATCGGCGAACCGGCACCAGGGATACGCATACCTGTAACACCATCGGTTACAACCGACAGCTCGTAAATTGGTATTTCAAGCAAATATCTGTGAGCGGCAATCTCTGCGGGGTCTGTCGTTGCGGTTGACACTTTTTTGAGTTCGGCGAGACTTACACGAAGAGGCACATCGTCGATGGCCGCCGGATATTTTATATCTTCAAAGCCATGTTTGAGGCGCGGAGCTCGCTGACGGACCGTCACGCGCACTTCTGTGGGTTCCGTGCATATCAGATAGTCGTTTACATCGCCTTCTTTTACCACAGGAATAGGAACGGCAAGAACATATTCCTTGCGTTCCTGCTGTCCGTTATCGAGAATAAGCGGCGGGAATACGTATGATCTCTGACTGAGTATCAAACGCGGTTTGGTCTCTCCGGCAGGATCTATACGCGAGTATCTGTCGATGATGTCACGGTCAGCCTCGGTGAAAATTCCT
>USIN01000050.1 GCA_900554715.1 uncultured Bacteroidales bacterium | reverse complement strand
AGAAACGCCCGGCGTAATCATATAGATTTGGCGGAAGAGCGGGTAGGTGCCGTTGAAGATATTCTCCTGATAAGGCTTGTAGGCCGTGACTTCGTCGGGGCGACGGAGCTTCAGCACCTTGAAGTTCTGGCTGAGTGTGGCGCCCTGTATCGGTGCGTCAGAGAGGACAGACTGAGCGAGTTCCTCCTGAGTGATTTCGACCGAACTCATGTCGGATGTAATCCAGCTGACGCCGAGAACACCGATGGCGTTGACATTTTTCTCGACTGCCTCATAGACCGCCGGGATAGAGCCCTGGGCGTAGACGTTCGGGCCGAGTTCGCCGCCGTTGAGCAGCGAGTCGCGCATATAGCTGACGAGGCTCGAATTCTTGTTGTCGAAGATGATGGCAATCTCGCCGAGTTCACTCGGCTCGATGTCGTTCCAATAACGCGACGAACCCGAGAGTATGTCGGCGACCTCTTTGGTCGTCATCATGCTGCACGGATTGTCCTTGTTGACAATCAGAGCTATGGCGTCAACGGCAATTTTGCTCGATTTGACGTTTTTGCGCTGTCCTTTGAGATATTTCTTCTCTTCTTTGGTCAGGTCGCGGCCGATGACGATTGTCTTGGTGTTGAGGCTCATGAGCGAGTCGATGGCCTCGGCCTGTGTGGCATAACGGGCGAGGATGTGGGCGTCGGGATACTGATACTCGAAGACGTCGACTTCCTGTTCCATGATGTTGCGGAAAGTGTCGTCGCAGACTATGGTGGTGGTGCCTGTTGTCGACGAATTGGCTTTCTTTTCATATTTGAGACAGCCGGTCAGCCCGACTGCGAGAATCAGGCTGCCGACAAGCGGTAACAATTTGTATTTCATGATGCGGTAGAAGCTTATATGTGTTTTATGTCAGTGTGCGGGTCAGTATCTTGAGTCTATGCCGGCATACTGGCGGTAGGCGCGCCATACGCCGTAGATGATGAGCACGATGCCGACAACGATACGTGCGATGTTCATGCCGGTCGATGTATCCCAGTTGAAGAAATTGATCAAGAGGAGCACACCCATGCCGACATAGATGATGATCATGATGATGCCGAAGATTGTACGCATGGCTTTCTGTGCCTTGCTCGGCTGTATGGAGTAGCGTTCACGGCTGCTTTCGGGACGGTTTTCGTTGTCTTCCGGGTTATACATAATAATTGAATTTAAAGGGTTGTATATTCTGAGTTGTATAACTTAAACATTTATAACTAATGTTAAGTTCGATGTTTTATCATACAAATTTAGGCTTGTCGAGTCTCGCACCGCGCAGAAAGTCGGCCGTGTCGAGCGCTTTTTTGCCGGCAGGCTGCAGTCGCAGTATTTCGATGTCAGACGAGCCGGTGCCGACAAACATTTGTCCGTCGTGGCAGTCGATTTCGCCAGGCGTGAGATTGCCGTTCGTGTCGGTGACGCGTGTTTTGAGAATTTTGGCCGTCGTCTGGCTGCCGTCACTGTCGACGAGGTCGGTCCATGCGGCGGGGTAGGGCGAGAGACCTCTGACGTGGTTGTGTATTTCCCGGGCCGGGCGTGACCAGTCGATGCGGCAGGTGTCTTTGAAGATTTTTGGCGCGGCTGTCGGCGTCTCGTCGCTGAAACTGTCCTGAGGTATGGGCTTGAGGTCACCTGCGATGATGTGGCCGACGGTGTCGAGGGTCAGGCGTGCGCCTATCGCCATGAGGCGGTCGTGGAGGCTGCCGGCGTCTTCGTCGGGGCCGATGTCGACGCGCACGCGGTCGATGATGTCGCCGGTGTCTATCTCGTGTTTGAGGAAGAATGTCGTCACGCCGGTCTCGGTCTCGCCGGCCATGATGGCGCGGTTGATGGGAGCCGCGCCGCGGAAGCGGGGCAGCAGCGAGGCGTGGAGGTTGAAGGTGCCCAGCGGCGGCATCGTCCACACGACCTCCGGCAACATCCTGAAGGCGATGACGATAAACAGGTCGGCGGCGAGCGAACGCAGTTCAGCTACAAAATCTTCGTTTTTAAGTTTCTCGGGCTGGAGCACTTTGATGCCGTGCTCGAGGGCATATTGCTTTACGGGCGAAGAGAGCAGTTTGTGGCCGCGGCCGGCTATTTTGTCAGGCATTGTGACGACGGCACAGACGTTATAGCCGTTGTCGACGAGGGCTGCAAGGCTCTCTACTGCAAACTCGGGGGTGCCGAAAAAAACTATTCTGAGATCTTCTTTTGTCATAATGTGTTGTCGGTTGGTTGTGTATGGCTTTGGGCGGCAGCGGCCAGTTCGGTCCACAGGCGTTCGTCGGGAACGGGCGCCGTCAGATCTATTTCTTTGCCTGAGACAGGATGGATGAATGTGATATGACGTGCCATCAGCGATATGCTGCCGTCGGGATTGCTGCGTTTGTCGCCGTATTTCAGGTCGCCGCGTATCGGACAGCCGATGGCGCTCATCTGCACTCTGATCTGGTGTTTGCGTCCGGTGAGCAAATCGATTTCGACGAGATGGTATCGTTCGCCCGAAGCGAGCAGACGGTATTTCAGCCGCGACTCTTTGGCATCGGCCTTCGGTGTCGCCGATGCATATGATTTGTTGTTGCGTTCGACGGTGGTGATATAGTGGGTCAGCAGATCTTCGTCGTGTGGAGGTCGGTTGCGGGTGATGGCCCAGTAGGTCTTGTGGACGTCGCCTCGGCGGAACATCTCGTTGAGGCGGGTCAGCGCTTTGGATGTCTTGGCGAAAACGACGAGGCCTCCGACGGGGCGGTCGAGACGGTGGACGACGCCGAGAAAGACATTTCCCGGTTTGGCATGCGTCTCTTTTATCCACTCCTTGACGGTCTCGCTGAGCGGTTTGTCGCCTGTCTTGTCGCCCTGGACAATCTCGCCGGGCCGTTTGTTGACGACGATGATGTGGTTGTCTTCGTAAATTACTTCCATTATATATTAATGACGGGGCCATTGTCGTTATGCAACAGCCCCGTCAGTATTATTGAGTTTAATCAGATGCCGAGATCTTTCTTGATGGCCTCGATTTTGGCTGCGGCGTTGCGGTTGGCGCGTTCGTAGTCGTCTTTGCCGGCGAGTTTGTCGTGGACTTCCATGTAGAACTTGATCTTAGGTTCTGTGCCCGACGGACGCACTGACACTTTCGAGTGGTCGGCGGTGAAGAACTGGAGTACGTTGCTTGTTGTCGGGAAATCCATCTTTGTGACGGCGCCGGTTGACATATCGGTGCAGTTGAGGTCGGCATAGTCCTTGACTGTGACGACGGGGCTGCCGCCGAGAGATTTGGGCGGGTTGGCGCGGAAGTCTTTCATCATCTGCTGAATCTCTTCGGCGCCGGCTTTGCCTTCGCGGACGACAGAGATGCCGACCTCGTGAGAGAAGCCGTTCTTGATATAGATGTCCTGAAGCATTTCGTTGAAGTCCATGCCCCGGTCTTTAGCCCATGCGCAGATTTCTGCCATCAGCGAGATTGCCGATACAGAGTCTTTGTCGCGGCAGAAGTCTTCGGCGAGGAAGCCGTAGCTCTCTTCGCCGCCGCCGAGATAGCGCATCGTGCCTTCGTTGTCGCGGATGACAGAGGCGATCCACTTGAAGCCGGTGTAGCAGTCATACATCTTGATGTTGTAGTTCTCGGCGATAGACTTGATGGTCTCTGTCGTCACGATTGTCTTGACAACATATTCGTTGCCGGTGAGCTTGCCCATCTCGCGGTTGCGGCGCATGATGTAGTTGAGCAGGATCATGACAATCTGGTTGCCGTTGATGAGCTGGTATTCGCCGTTGTTGTCGCGGATGACGCAGCCGATGCGGTCGGCGTCGGGGTCAGAGGCAACGACGAGGTCGGCGCCCACTTCCTTGGCTTTGGCGATGGCCATTGCCATTGCCTCGGGATTCTCGGGGTTAGGCGATGCTACCGTGGGGAAGTCGCCCGATGGAATATCCTGTTCGGGAACGTGGATGATATTGGTGAAGCCCCAGCGGCGCAGCGATTCGGGGATAAGCTCGACGCCGGTGCCGTGGATAGGGGTATAGACAATCTTGAGGTCAGCGTGGCGTTTGATGACTTCGGGGTCGAGCGACAGAGCCTTGATGGCTGTCAGGAAGTCGTTGTCCATCTTGTCGCCGATGATTTCAATCTTGGCGGGATTGCCCTCGAACTTGATTTCGCTTACATTCTTGATGCGGTTGACGTGGTCGATGATGTTGACATCGTGGGGCGCGATAATCTGGGCGCCGTCGCTCCAGTATGCCTTATAACCGTTGTAGATTTTGGGGTTATGAGAGGCGGTGATGTTGACACCGCTCTGACAGCCGAGTTTGCGTATTGCGAACGAGAGTTCGGGAGTCGGACGGAACGAGTCGAAGAGATATACTTTGATGCCGTTGGCAGAGAAGATGTTTGCGACGATCTCGGCGAACTTGCGCGAGTTGTTGCGCACGTCGTGGCCGACGACAACGCTGATTTCGGGCAGGTCTTTGAATGCTTCTTTCAAGTAGTTTGCGAGACCTTGTGTGGCGGCGCCGACGGTGTAGATGTTCATGCGGTTGGTGCCTGCGCCCATGATGCCGCGGAGACCGCCTGTGCCGAATTCGAGGTCTCTATAGAACGACTCGATCAGCTCTGTCTTGTCTTCGGCATCAAGCATTCGTTTTACTTCTGCGCGTGTTTCTGCGTCATATCCGTCGCCCAGCCATGTCTGTGCCTTGGCGATAACGTCATTTAAAAGATTGTCTTGGGTTGCCATTTTGGTTAGTGGTATTATGTTAGTTTTTTAATGATCTGTTAAGACTATAGCAAAGATAATGCTTTTTGCCATAGATACAAAATATTGTTATTTAAGTTTTAAGCTTTCGGCTTTTTTAAGCCTATTTTGAATATCTTAGGCTGACGGGTTTACTTTTTCGAGCCCTTCGCGGCGAGACGTCCGAGCATGTAGGTGAGCGAGGCGGTGCCGTCGAGCGTGGGTTCGTTGGTCGAGTAGTCTGAGTAGTCGTCGTGATAGACCACGGTCGAGTTCTGGAAGTCTTTGAAAGCATCGTCGCGTCGCAGCGTCACACCCCACAGTTTGTTGAATATGGCCGTATAGACGGGGCCGTCGACAAGACCGCCGATGAGAGCGTGGCGACCGGCTTTGCCGTGGAGGCTTGTGTTGCTCAGTGCCGCGTGAGGGTCGGCGGGACTCGATTCGGTGACCTCTTCAGGGACGATAATCATCGTCTGGCCCCATGGATTGAGACCGAAGAGCCAGTCGCGGGCCGCGGTCTCGGCGGCGAGATAGCGGTTGTCACCGGTGAGTTCGCGGTAGAGCATGGCCTGGGTCACGAAAGCGACGCCGAGGTTGTTCGAGCACCATATGAAGGGGATGCCGTAGTTGAATATGTTGGAGCTGCCGCGTTCGGTGACGCGCTCGAGGCCGCTGCGCAGGTTTCTGACAAACTCGTCGCGGGTTTTGCCGTCGGCGAGTTCGGCTATGCGGGCATGGCCGAGATTGACAAACGGATACCACTGATAGTGGCGCGCCGAGTCGGCACCCATCCAGGGGGTCACAGGCTCCATGCGGCCGTAGTCGACGGCGTCGGCGAGATATTTCTTGTCGCCGTTTTTGCCGTAGAGACTGATGGCGGCCAGTTCGAGATCGTCGGTCCAGTTGTCTTCTTCATAGAAGTATGGCGACGAGCCCGGAGCTGTCTGGCACGGACCCGGATTGGCTTTGGCGATGGCGTAGGCGGCTTCGGCGCGGCGGCCGAGCTCGGCCGCGAAAGCGCTGTCTATCTTGGTGAAGACTTTTGCGCCGAGAGCGAACGATGACGCGAATTTGCCAACCGACGACGCCAGACCGCGGCTGCGGTTTTTGTATTTCATCAGTCCCGTGGGATGATTCGAGCATGTGTAGACAGGACGGTCGAGACCCGGGCCGCGACCATAGTCGACGCTGTCCTTCGCGGGCAGTCCGGCATATTTGTGGTCACGGTCGTCGGCAATCTGATTGAAATAGATGCCCTCTTCGGGGTTCATCTTCATCATCCATTCGAGACCCCGGCGGGCTTCGTCGAGGATGTCGGCCACGCCGTTGGCGTTTTTGTCGCCGCGGGCGTCATGGCTGTCGGTCCAGACCGTCGGATTGCTGTCGTATGCGAAGAGCATCTGATAGACCGAGTTGGCCGAAGTGGTGAGATACTGCAGGTAGTCTGACGCGTCATGCCAGCCGCCGGTGACGTCGTAGTGGCGTCCGTCGATGCTGTCGCTTTCGACTACAAAGCCGTCGTGGGTGTGACAGGTCGTCCCGAGCACGGGATTATAGCCGCAGCGCTGCTGGCGGATATAATTTAGCGGCATTTCAAAGAGACCGTTGCGGCTGTAAGCGTCGTCGCCTACATAGAATCTGATGACATCGAGCACCGAGCCGTTGCTGTCTTTCATTGCGAGCACATAGTCGCCGGGAGCTGTGAGCGACGAGAACCATATACGTGCCGAGTGGGCGGCCGGTTCCCAGGCGGCTCCAGTGACAACGCTGTCGACTCCGGCTACGCCATCGAGACCCGAAATCGAGAAGATAAGGTCTGACGGATTGATGTCGCCGAGATATACGGCACTTTTGAGGTCATCGGTCAGATAACCCGCTTGGTTGACTCTCAGGGCTGCCTGTGACAGCATCGGGGCTGTCAGGCAGACAGCTGCGGCTAATGCGCGGAATTTGTTTTTCATGGGGTTGGTATTTGTTGTTTATGCTCTCAGAGCATGTGGAATAAAAGCAGAAATATGACAGTGGCCGGCACGACGAACAGCAGCGAGTCGATGCGGTCGAGTATGCCGCCGTGGCCTGGGATGAGCTTGCCCGAGTCCTTGACGCCGAGCGATCGCTTCATCATCGACTCGAACAGATCGCCCCATGTCGACAGGACAGAGACTGTGACGCCGAAACCTATCCAGGCGCCGAGACTGAGTGTGCCGGGGGCGAGATAGTAGAACAGCACGCCTGCTAAAGCGCAGAATAACATACCTCCCCAGAAGCCTTCCCACGACTTTTTTGGCGACAGGCGCTCGAAGAGCTTGCGGCGTCCGAAGAGGCTGCCGACGCAGAACGCGCCTGTGTCATTGAGCCATATCATGACGAACATAGCCAGGATAAACCAGAACGAGTCGGGGAAAATGCCCAGTATGTTGAGCGCGCCGAGCGGCAGTCCGATATAAATATAGCCGAGTATCGAGCGTCCTGTTTCGGCGAATGCCTCAGGCCGTTTGTCGTAGAGAGCGAGCACGAAACGCGCGATTACAATGATGGCGAGCGCTAATATGCAGCCGACAAATATGTCGAAGTAAAATTGTGCGGCGGTGAACGCTACAGCCTGTATGAGCAGCAGCACCGAGATGTCGACGGCATTTATGACTGACGTTATGGCCTGTCGGCCTCCTTTCGAGGCGACGAGCTGTTGGTATTCAATGCCTGCGAGCAGGGCGAAGACGGCCGTCAGAGCTGCTATGCCATAACGGCCTGCTACGATGGCCACAACAATCAGAGCCACATAGACGGCGCCTGATATCGAACGGATGATGACGTTTTTCATTTACTGTTACTTTGTTTTCGACAAAAGTAACAAAAAAAACGTAAAGCTGCGTCTTACTTCACATATATTTTAGACGTATGTCTCAATGACGGTGTCGCGACAGTGATAATATATATGCCGGGAAGGAGTGTGGCCGACGGGGCTATACTGTGACCGGCGATGTCGCAGACTTCTATGACGGGGCTGTCGCATCCCGGCACGTCGGCTTTGATATGTCTGTCGGTGACTGTTATGACCGGCTTTACCGTGACCGAACTTACGCCGGCGCGTCGCAGGACTTCTTTTAGTCCGGCGACGGCGTCGATATCTCCGGCGCCGCGTGCCTGACGACTTGCGCTGTCATCGCTGCGGCGCGCTGTCGTGACAGCTATTTCCTTCAGATGTGCGGGCGTCAGGGTAGGGTCGGCCTCGAGCCAGAGGGCAAAGATGCCGGCGGCGTGAGGCGACGACATCGACGTGCCGCAGTCATAAAACCAGTAGTGGTCGCGGTCTGTGCCACGGGTGACAGCCGTGACGAGACCGGCGCTCTCGGGATGGCTTTCGATATAGTAGCGGTTCATTGCCGAGATGACCTGATTGCCTGGCGCACAGAAATCGGGCAGCGTCGTGCCGTCACTCAGCCGCGAGCCGTATGACGAGAACGATGCTACATCGCCGACCTTGAAATCCCAGCTTCTGGAGCTTCCGTCTGACAACGGCACGCTGTTGCGGCTGTTCATCGCCCCGACGCATATCGTATTGCGGCCGCAGGCCATGCTGCTTATCGACATCTCGCTCCCGCCGTCAGGCAGCCCGGCATATCGCAGATTTTGGAAAAACGATGTGCTGCCGTCGGCCCAGACATGTACGGTAGCGCCCGAGGCTCCGGTGACAAAGAAGCAGACATAGTAGCGCGCCCACGGCCCGTGGACGTTTGTCTCGCTGCACCGGTAGTCGTAGGCGAAGCTGATTGTGTAGCGTCCGTTATGTGGCGACACTCCCGCCGAAGCCATGATATAGCCGTCGATGAACGCTGCCAGCTCAGGGTCGCTCTCAGAGTCGATGACGGTGTCGCCGCCGTCCGGTCCGCCGGTCTCGGGCGACGTATAGACATAGCGGTGCTCGTTGATATCATAGATTTTGAAGGTGATTGTCATCGGCCGCGAGTCTGAGCTCCAAGCCTCCGAGCGACCGTCGACAGCGAGTCCGTCCCATCCGCGGCGGCTTTCGAGCGACGAGCCGAGCGGCGCGTCGTCGTCGCCGAATGTCTTTATCAGTGATATTTTTGAATTGCCGTTGTTTCCCGCCGACAGACATATCGCTGCCTCGCCGGCGCAGAGGTCGAGGTAGCGGCAGAAAAGGTCGCTGCCGTCGTGGGGTCCGAGCGTCGAGCCGAGCGACAGATTTACGACCGCCGGACGGTCAGTCTCGCGCGCGTAGTCGATGATGTCTTCGACTCCGGCGAGGATGCCGACGTCATAGAGGCAGCTTGTCGTGGCGACAAGCGCGGCTCCCGGGGCGATGCCGTCATATCCGGCGGCCGTATGCTGTCCGCCGAGAATGTTGCCCACGTGGCATGCGTGGCTTTCGTCGCGGCTGTCTGTTGTCCATGCCGCTATGTCGCCGGGAGTGTCGAGTTGTGTGCGCGTGCCTGCCGGTTCGTCATAGTGGACCAGACGCGTGACTTTGCCCTCGAAAGCCATGTGCGACGGGTCGAAGCCTGTGTCGGCGAAGCCTGCGACGACGCCCGAGCCGTCAAGACTCACACCCAGACCGGTGTTGCCGTCGATGACGTTCTTTGCGCCGCTCAGTCTCGCCGCTGCGTCGACGTCTGCCGACCGCTGGGGTGAAAACTCTGCCGACGCCACCACAGAGAACGTCGCCAGCCGGTCGACCTTGTCGTATGGCACCGAGGCGAGCAACAGATCGCCTCGGCGGCGGTAGATGACTGTGCCGAGCGCCTCGAGGCTGTCGACGGCGTTTTCGTCTGATATTTCAATTATTGCTGGTATATATGCCGGATGTTCTGACGCAGTCAGGCGTGTTTTTGCATTCGTATTATGCTTTCTCGATGACATTGCGAGTGTGACGCGCGACTGCGGTGACAGCCGTTGCGTCGCGTCAGCTGCGCCCGAAAGACTGATGGCCGATGCCAGCAGAATTATGATGAATCGGTTTTTCAAAGTTATATGATTATGGTCTGAAGACAAAGAGACCGGCAGGTCATGATATCAGCCTGCCGGTCTCTTCTGTGTTCTGTTATCTTTATGCCGGCTTATCTCACTGTGATTTTTTGGTTGTGAATGCCGTTGACGCTTATGATATAGATGCCGCGTCCGAGGTTCTGGCAGTCGATGACGGCTGTGTCGCCCGAAGCGTTGACGCTTG